>DZAQ01000004.1:0-14563 GCA_022729615.1 Sulfurovum sp. | reverse complement strand
TTTGTCATCGCGAGCGAAGCGCGGCAATCTAGTTTTTGGAGGTACTCCAAATCAATCAGACAAAACCGGGCTAGATGACCATTTTGATATCTTCGTGCTCCGCAAAGCATTTGAAGAGCCTATTGCGCTCCTCTTCGCTATCGACGACGCAGCTTGCGTTGTAGCTGTGGAATTTCCCGTTTTTTGAGATATTGCCGATGGAGCAGAGGTGCTCTTTCTCTCCCATCACCTCTTTGATGCAGGCATGCAGCGACTCTCTGCTCTCTCCGATAAGCTTGAAGCCCCATCTTGTCGGATATTCGATCTGCGGTCTTTGGGGAGTATTATCGTCTAAAATCACCGCTTTTTCCTCCTGATTTGGTCTCTAACTGTATGTTTTGGATCACCATTGCCTTATCGATAGCTTTGAGCATATCGTAGATGGTGAGCAAACCGATGCTGACACCTGTAAGCGCCTCCATCTCGACGCCTGTTTTGCCGGCAAGCTTCGCGGTGACCGTGAGTTTGAATCCGGGAAGTTCCGGAAGCTCTTCAATATCGGTTTTCACCGAAGTGAGCATCAAAGGATGGCACATCGGGATAAGCGTGCTTGTCTGCTTGGTTCCCTGTATGGCGGCGATAACGGCTGTTTGCAGTACGGGACCCTTTTTGGCGCTGTTGGAGATGACAGCATCAAAAGCCTCTTGTCCCACCATGATCACACCGCTTGCAACGGCGATACGGAGTGTCTCTTCTTTGTCTGAGACATCAACCATTTTTGGCTTATTCTGTTCGTCTAAATGGGTTAGATTCACTTACCCCCCCCTTACATATTGAAATTTCCCACTATTCTAGCAAAACATCCATTTAATAGTGTTTTTTTGACGATTAAAAAAAAATTATGACGATATTATATGAAAATCATTGACTTTAGTCGTCATATAGTGTATAATTATCCAAATGATAAGAAAGGGGATTGTATGATATATGCATATTTGAGACAATTGCATGGCAAACGAAATATCATAGAACAGCAAAATACGATTCTCTCATTTTCATTGGGTGCAAATTTACATATCGATAAAGAGGTTTTTGAGTATTCAAATAAAAATCACTCTGTTGAGGAGCGTGAACAATTTAAAAAGTTCATCCATGGGCTTCAAAAGGGTGATGCAATCATAGTAGATGGGGTTTGGATGCTGAGTGAAAAGATGGATGAGGTCATTAAAATTATTCATTGTATCCTCGGCAGAGAGATCATACTCTATATCGCTTCGTCTCAAATGGCTATCAATGCACAAAGCAGTCTTGGGGAGATTCTCCCGCTGCTCAATGCCTCCCAAGAGGAGGAGCGAAGAGAGCAAACCGATATTGGGATCGGGCGACCAAAGGGGAGTCGATCGAGTTCAAAGTTTGATATCTATCAAGCTGATATAATTTCGATGCTCAAAGAGGGGATGAATGTGAGCGCAATTGCCCGAAAACTCGACATGAGCCGAAGTTCACTGAAGGATTATATCGAATCAAGGAATATTAGAGGCATGGTGGAGGGCGTATGGCTGGAAAGTCCACTGCATGAAGGATTTAAATCGGCACAAAAAGATCTGCTGATTTGTCCGTTTAGACACAATCAAATTCAATAAAGGGGGAGAGTTATGGAGACAACTTTGCAAGGTGGCAGCACCGAAGTAAAACAGAGTAAAAATCAAACAAAAGAGTATTTGAAGGGATGGATTCCTTATCGAATCAAGCGATATTGGTTTTATGCGGCTATGACGATTGTCGGGCTGGTGATGCCGTGGATCAAGATCGGAGGGAATCATATCTTTCTTTTGAGTTTTGATCAGAAAAAACTCCACCTGGCCGGAATCTCATTTGATATGCAAGAGCTCTATTTGATGCCGTTTTTGTTGATGCTCCTCTTTTTGGGAATATTCGCAGTCACTGCGGTAGGCGGTCGCGCTTGGTGCGGATGGGCGTGCCCGCAGACGATTTTTCGCGTCATATATCGTGACGGCATAGAGACCAAATTGCTGGGGTTGCGAAAGCGTATCAAAAACAAGCAAAACGAACCCGATATGAGCAAAAGTGAGAATAAGGTAAAAAAAGTAGTTGCTATTTTGCTTTGGTCACTGTTGTCATTGGTCGCAGCCGCAAACTTAATGTGGTATTTTGTCCCGCCGGAAGATTTTTTCAGTTACATTCAAAATCCGTCTGAGCATATGATCCTTGTGGGAACGACGCTTGCGCTGGCTGCATTTTTGATCGCGGATGTCGTCTTCATCAAGGAGGACTTTTGTGTCTATATCTGCCCATATAGCCGCGTACAGTCGGTTCTTTATGACGATGATACGGTTATGGCGGTATATGATCCGATCCGCGGCGGCGAAATCTATCAGGGGCATGGATATGATCGCAAGAAAGAGTTTACCAAACAAAAAGCGCTTCTTAGCGTAAGTCCGAATGCGGAGTGTACTACATGTGAGAGCTGTGTCACGATTTGTCCGACGCATATTGATATACGCAAAGGGCTGCAGCTTGAGTGTATCAACTGTTTGGAGTGTGTCGATGCCTGTACTGCGGTAATGGGCGCGCTTGGAAAGCCAAGTTTGGTACAGTGGTCAAGTGAAAAAGAGACACTCAAGCATGAGGGCAAAACAAACTATCTGCGCCCCAAAGTGATAGCGTATGCCACGATATTGACATTGGTACTCATCGCTCTCTTTGCTATGGGGAGCACCAAAGAGCATATGCTGCTCAATGTCAACAAAACAACGAGGCTCTACAAGGTGCTTGATAATAGAGTGGTCGAAAACGACTATCTCTTCTTGTTTACAAATACAGACAGTAAAGAGCATACCTACTTTTTTGAAATTGTGGGCAATGACAAAATAAAAATAGCCAAACCGACCGAACCATTCAAAATCGGGGCGGGACAGAAGAAGAAAAAGGTTGTCGTGATGGAGGCGCATGAGCAGCTCGTCAATGATGCAAGAAAAGATACGCCGATCCCGGTTACGATAAGAGCGTACGCAGTGGATGAAAAAGAGAAGATCGTCGTAGATCGTCAAACAGTCTTTGTCTATCCTAGAGCCGACCTGCTCAATAAAAGTGAAGAGTAAATGAAGCAGATCGATGAGCCAAGTCTCGAGTCGATCGAGGACTACAACAACAATGAAAGCAAAGAGAAGCGGTTAACGATCTGGGTTGTGATACTCTCCGGATTGTTGGTTGGCGCAATATATGGGATCATCAAAGCCAATTCTCATGTTTCTGATGAGTTGACGCCCACAAATCTAGAAAGCACAACACAAAAAAGCAAATAAAAGGAGGAGTGATGTCGCAAGTATTAATATTGGGCGGTGGTTTTGCCGGCGTCGAGGCGGCTATTTTTTTGCGGAAAAAAGATATTTCTGTCACACTCATAAGCGATAGAGATTTTTTTTATATCTATCCGACCTCTATTTGGATCCCGACAGGCGAAGCTACGATGAAGGATGTCAGTGTTTCGCTTGGCGAACTACAAAAAGCTCATGGATTTGAGCTTGTGCTTGATGAGGTCAAAGAGATCCACTCCAAAGAAAAACGCGTTGTCTGCCTAGGCGGCGAATATACAGCAGATTATCTGGTCGTTGCTCTGGGCAGCGGGAAGATGAAGCATGCGGGAAGCGAGCATTTCCTCTCGATTTGCGGCAAACCGGAAGAGGCTCCAAAGATCAAAGAGCGCATTGACGCTTTGATCAGCAGAGGAGGCGGAAAGATCGCCATGGGTTTTGGGGGCAATCCGAAAGACCCGAGCAATGTCAGGGGCGGTCCCGCTTTTGAGGTGATATTCAATCTCCACAACCGCCTCAAAAAACTTGGGATCCGTGATAAATTTGAATTGACCTTCTTCGCGCCGATGGAGCAGCCGGGTGCGAGGATGGGTTCGCAGGCTTTGAAAATGATGGATGTCTATTTCAATAAACTCAAAATACAAAAACGATTTGGCAAAAAAATCAGCCGATTTGAAGCCGATGGCATTGTATTTGAAGATGAGAGCAAACTAGAGAGTGATTTTACGATGTTTATTCCTGCCGGCGACGGCCACCCCGTATTTGAAAACTCTGATCTGCCGCTCAATGAATCCGGATTTATACAAATCAATGATTACTGCGAAGTGATGCATGACTATGACATAGCTCCGGAGCAATCCAGCCTCTTCGCGATCGGTGATTCAGCTGCGCTGGATGGTCCTGATTGGCGTGCGAAGCAGGGGCATATCGCGGAGGTGATGGCGCGAAATACCGCATTTAATATCGATGCGATGATCCGGGGCATTGAAGAGAGAAAGGGTTATTTGGAGCATATCAATATTCTTTGCGTCATGGATAGCGGAGACGGCGCGGCATTTGTGTATAGAAACAATCACGGCGGCAAAATGATCCCCTTGCCGGTAGTGGGACACTGGATGAAAAAGGGATGGGGATGGTACTGCAAAAATTCCAAGCTTGGAAAAATTCCAAGAATTCCCGGGATGTAAGAGTCGCAGGCAAATGACGCCTGTGCGTCGTATGCCGGCTTGAAACCAAACGGTCGGAATGGTGCAAATCCGCGAAGGCATACCCCCCTTAAAAATAAATAAAAATTATACAGCTCATAACATAAACTAAATTTTGATACAATCTCTTGTTAAATCACGAAAAGGAATACTATGCAACAGAGTACACTTATGGAAAAATATCCGGTCTATACACTTGAAGTTTTAAAGGACGAAACAAGCCTCAAGAGCGTTGATGAAATATTGGACTACTTGGAAGAGAAAATTATTACCCACCCAATAGCCACTTATATAGGAAGGTTTGATCACTACGCACACACCAAGTCTCTCCCGGATGGGGAGATCGGCGACGGTATCAAAGCGGCAAAAAATATTATCTGCTGTTTTGGAAAGCATCTTCCAAAGGCTGTAGTGCTTGCTGTGAGACCTAGGTCAATAGGTGTGGCTGAAATGGATGAAAGCTTTTTTATAAGTTTTCTGGAGGCTCCAAATCCTGAAGCGAATGCTGCCATGGAAGGGTGGGTCAAAGGAATCGCCAATATTTTATGAGATACTTAGCCGCTTTTGTTTTGGGAATCCTTTTTTTGGGCTGTCAAGAGAAGTTTCCTGTCTATTCCTCTTTTTGCGAACAAGACGAGCGCACATTCCCAAAATGTCTTCATTATGCGGTTTTCAATGAAGAAGAGAGAGATATGATCGCCTCAGCGTTTGGCATGAAAGAGGATGAAGCCTGCCCCTATAGGGTGGAACTTACGAAATACCATATAGGAAATTGTAACAATCCTACGGTCAAGAGCCTCGGAAGTGATTTTGACGGGTATGTGCGGCTTGAGATAAAAAAAGATTTTAAGTGTTACTATAAGATACAAAGTGACTTCAAAAATGACGAAAGCAGGGCATTTCAAAGAGTCCTAAAAAAGATAGAAGAGGAGAGAAATTTCACTAAATAATTTAATTAAGAGTAAAATTATCTTATTTATGGAATAATGCTTTTCGTAAATTAATCAAAAGGAAAAAAATGGCAACAGTAACTTTCAAAAACGATATCGTATGTAACCTAGCGGGTACACAAATTAATGTAGGTGATACTGCTCCGGTAGTAACTGTAGTAAACTGCAATCCAATGCTTCAAAACGAGACAATCGGCGGAGAGGGCAAAGTGCAATTGGTAGTAGCTGTACCTTCACTCGATACTGGTGTATGTGACGCAGAAACAAGAAGATTCAATGCTGAAGCAGCATCTTTGGATGGCGTAGAGGTTATCACTGTATCTATGGACCTTCCGTTTGCGGCTGCTAGATGGTGTGGCGCCGCAGGTATTGAAAACCTAAAAGTTTGTTCAGACTTTAGAAACAAAGATTTTGCAAATGCTTACGGTGTGCTTTTGGCTGATGGTCCGCTTGCCGGTATCATGGCGAGAGTTATCTTTGTGGTCGGCAAAGATGGCAAAGTTGCTTACAAACAAGTTGTATCCGAGATCACAACTGAGCCTGATTATGCTGAAGCGCTTGATGCTGCAAAAGAAGCGGCAGCTAAATAATTTCTCTTAGGGCTCCCTCTTTCTCTCTTTGAGGGAGTTCCAAACACCTCTCCTCCCCACACTTTTTCAAATTTTCATCCTATTCTTTTGATTGTTTTTGATTTTATGTTAAAATATATTATATTTTAATGGGGGTTGCTTGATGAGAGAATGGTGGATTGCCGGTGTTGTACTGATACTTTTTGCCGGGTGCGGAGGCATTGAGAGTACGACTAGATATAAAACAGCCAAAACAAACGGCAAATATTATGATATCAAAGAGTGTGAAAAGGAGATGGCGCTTGCAAACGACATCGATGAGGGCGAACGCATCGATATGATCATCGTATATAAATCAAAACGCACAATGGAGCTCTACCGTGACGGCAAAAAGGTTGAAACTCTCCCCGTTTCGCTTGGCAGAAACTCAGGTGACGGTGACAAGGTAATGGCTGGAGATTTCAAGACTCCGGAGGGACAATATTGGATTAGGCGCAAGCTCTGCTCACAAAAATACTACCGATCTTTGTGTATCTCCTATCCGAATGCCAATGATGTGCAGCAGGCGAAGGCAAAAGGTCTCTCTCCGGGGGGAGATATTACGATCCACGCGCAGCCCACTTGGAATACAAGCGGGAAAGGCAATAAACATACTTTGGCAAATAATTGGACACAAGGGTGTGTAGCCGTGACCAATGAATCCATGGAAAAGCTTTGGTATGCAGTGCGGGAAGGAGTGCCGATTGTTATTAAGAAATAGTATTTTTTTGGGTTTTCTTTTGCTGTTTTCACTCTTTTTTTTGAGTGGATGCCAAGAGGAGGCAAAGCTTTCATACAAAGAGGGCGACTATGAAACTCAAGGCTGTCTGAAGGAGTTAGGCAATAAGAGAGATTTTTTAGAGAACAAAAAGATCGATCTTATTGTGGTTTCAAAGGGTGAACGAAAACTTTCTTTGTATAAAAATGGTCAAAAACTCTACTCATTTCGTATCTCTTTGGGCAAAAATCCCAAAGGCGACAAGATAAAAGAGGGGGACTTCAGAACTCCGGAGGGAACCTATGTCATCACTCGCAAAAAGTGCCACCCAAAATACTATCGGATGATATCTATCTCTTACCCAAGCCAAGAGGATGTTAGGGATGCGAACAAAAAAGGCGTTTCTGCGGGAGGCGGTATCACGATCCATGCACAGCCGTTTTGGAATTCTGACGGCAAAGGCAATGATTATACGCTCAAGCATGACTGGACGAACGGATGTATAGCAGTTACCAATGATGCAATGGACGAACTGTGGTATGCCGTCACTTCCGGTACGCCCATCAAGATAGTATCGTAGGGATGATGCTTGGCATATACCCAAAAGCAAGTTGATAAATTTCTTCGCCAAAAATATATATCCGAACTAGAGAAGGTGAGCAAAAATCTCTTTTCGATGTTTCGCGACGAGAGTATGAATGCATCGAAATTTGTAGAGAAATTTACAAAACTGATGAAAAGACTCGAATCCATACAGACTATGCCGCTGGATATTGAGTATTTTAAGGAGCTTGAACTCTATATCCATCAGCTCTACCGTCAAATCACTCTTGATGAGCAGCTAACTGACCAGATGCTTGGTCAAATTCGAGAAATCCAGATGGATAATTTAAATCGCCTGCAGAAACTCAAGCATAGCAATAGCCACAAAAAGGCAAAACATAAAAATAAAATTATAGACGAGGATAGCTGGTAAAATATTTTTTAGATTAATATGAGTTAATTTATGTTACTATCTACAAATAATTTTGGATTTAGCAAGGAGAAACCGATGAAGATAAAAATAGGAGCATTGCTCTTGATGGCAGCAGCAAGTATGGCAGTAGCCGGCGGCAATATAATTCCAACACAGGCTCAATGCGGAAATGGAAGCAAAGAGTTCTGCCAAGGCGGCGGTGTAGTTGTCGATTATGACAAAAAGCTGATGTGGCAGGATGAGCCATATGGCGACATGGAAGATGGAGCTTATAGTCACAATCGATCAGCCGGAAAAGCCGGAAGATGGTCATATGCCCAAGGCTACTGCAGTACGCTCAATTATGCCGGATTTAATGACTGGAGACTCCCGAGAGTCGGAGAGCTGGTAGATCTTTTTGATACGGAGCGCGGATTTAAAAATCAAATCGGTGTAGATTTTTGGAGTTCAACCCCTTCTGACGGCAATAAATACTGGAGCGTCTATGCCGTCGTGCGTGGAACTCCCTATGAGCACAAAAAGAGCGATACGCAGTATATCCGATGTGTTCGCTGCATAGAGTAGAAGAGTTTAGAGTATCTTGATCTCCTCTTGGAGTATGATACCAAAGGCATCATGAACCCTCTCTTTCGCGAGAGCGAGAAGGTGTATCGCCTCTTCAAATCTCCCTCCTCCTAGGTTGACAAGGAAATTGGCGTGCACTTCACTCCAAGCCATTCCGCCCATCCGAAACCCTTTGAGTCCTACTGCTTCGATAAGCCGTCCCGCATGGTCTCCGGTCGGATTTTTAAATGCCGAACCGGCACTTGGATCGTGTGGCTGATTGCTGCGAAGTGACAAAAGAGAATTGAAGAGATTTTGATCAAAACCAAATTTTGTTGCAAACCGTGCCGCGGTTGCGATACCGCCAAGTTTTGCGTAGCGATACCCATGTTCGATCTGCTCTTTGTCTCTCCACTCTCCATCGATTTGAATACTATGGAGAATATTAAAAATTTCAAATGTCTTCACGCCGGCATTCATGGCGAGCATACCTCCGAGTGTTCCCGGGAGTTTGGAGCAAAATTCAAAACCTGCCAGATCGTGTTTTTTGGCATAGGAGAGTATGCGTCCCGTGGGTGTGGCTGCTCCTATAGTGATATACTCTTTTGTCTGCTCGATGGCGGCAAACTCTTTGCCAAGCATCATAAGCAAAGGCGGGTTTGGAGAGACGAGAAGGTTGTTTGCTCCGCCGACAAGAGTGCGATCATTGGGGAAAATATCACCTTTTTCGAGGATCAAAACCTCTTCCGCTTGCCCAATTTTGATACTGC
Organism: Sulfurovum sp.; assembly: GCA_022729615.1. Lineage (GTDB taxonomy): Bacteria > Campylobacterota > Campylobacteria > Campylobacterales > Sulfurovaceae > SZUA-451. The sequence goes on along the minus strand of DZAQ01000004.1, from coordinate 5,479 downwards.
TAAAGCGGCTAAAATCTATCTTTTTATAAAACATTTAGCTCATTCGAAGAGAAGTATATTCGCGCGGCAAGAGATAATCCTCTATGGCAATCGGCATCTGCGAAAGCCTGTTCTTGAAACTGATTTCATAGAGTTTGTTGAGTGCTTGAATTTGCAATGCTGAGAGCTCGATAGATTCATTGGAGGCGTACATGTCGAGATATTTGCGAAGCATAGCATCACTTATGCGAACGAGATGCTCCTCTTCGAGCCTTTTGCAAAGCAGCTCTTTTTTCTCATTGGCGACTCGCACCCCTTCGATAAGAATATTCTCGATTTCTAGAGCACGATTGAGCGGTATCGATCGCCTTATCGCCATCCCGCCAAGCGGAAGAGGCAGCCCTTCGCCAGCCAACGCGACCCAAATATCCCAAATCTCTTTCTCAACTTCAAGGCTCTCATCGTAATTGAGTATGGACTCATGGATGAGTACGCCCGCATCGACTGTACCGTTCAAAACAGCCTCTTCTATCTCAAGAAAATCCATATAGGTGATTCTCGCATCCGGATAGTAGAGCCTGAAAAGCAGAGCATTGGTCGTATGTTCGCCGGAGAGAGCCACTCTGAAATTGCGTTTAAGCCGTTCGCCTTTTCGTCGTATCAGCTTGGGTCCATAGCCTTCGCCAAAGCTAATGGCAGTACGCAAAAGCGCATACTCTTCCTTGATGAGAGGATACATTCCAAAGCTGATCGCGGTGACATCGCAGGTTCCCTTGAGCGCCTCTTTGTTGAGCGTCTCAATATCCAAACTAATATTGCTGAAGTTGTAATCTTTGGTCTCTACCCACCCAAACTTGATGGCATAGTACATAAAAATATCATCCGCATCCGGGGAGTGGGCTATTTGAATTTTCATTGCAGTCGCTTATTGATAGATGAATCGATTTTATCTAAAAAAGATTGATATCTCACTTGAAAAAATGACATATTGTCATCTATTGAAAGAATTTATCTAAAAGGGAATACAATGGTGTAAAATCTATTAAAAATCAAAAGGATTGTGCATGGCAATGGATGCGAATAAACAAAAAGCTTTGGAGATGGCTATCAAGCAGATAGATAAAACATTCGGAAAAGGGACGCTCATGCGTCTTGGAGACAAGGAGATAGAGCCGATAGAGGCGATCAGTACCGGATCTTTGGGGCTTGATATGGCGCTTGGGATAGGGGGTATTCCGCAAGGCAGAATCATCGAGATATATGGTCCTGAATCATCAGGGAAAACGACCCTTGCGCTCCAGGCAATCGCTTCAGCTCAAGCGGAGGGGATGGTTTGCGCATTCATCGATGCCGAGCATGCACTTGATGTGATGTATGCCAAAAATCTTGGTGTGGATATAGAGAATCTTTTGGTATCGCAGCCGGATTTTGGAGAGCAGGCGCTTGATGTGCTTGAGACGGTCGCGCGAAGCGGTGCCGTGGATTTGGTAGTTATTGACTCTGTGGCGGCACTGACTCCGAAGGCAGAGATCGAGGGCGATATGGGAGATTTGCAGGTGGGAATGCAGGCAAGGCTGATGTCTAAGGCTTTGCGGAAATTGACTAGCATCCTCCACAAAATGAATACTACGGTTATCTTCATCAATCAAATCAGAATGAAGATCGGCATGATGGGGTACGGTTCTCCCGAAACAACAACCGGCGGAAATGCTTTGAAATTTTATGCCTCTGTGCGTATCGATGTGCGCAGAATTGCGACGCTCAAACAAGGAGAGTCTCAAATAGGGAACCGTGTCAAGGCAAAAGTTGTCAAAAATAAAGTGGCTCCGCCTTTTAGGCAGGCTGAATTTGACATAATGTTTGGAGAGGGGATATCCAAAGAGGGTGAGCTCATAGATTATGGCATCAAGCTGGATATTATCGATAAATCAGGCGCATGGTTTAGCTATCAGGAGCAAAAACTTGGTCAGGGCAAAGAGAATGCAAAGGTTACGCTCAAAGAGAACAAAATACTAAGTGCAGAGATTGAAGCCAAAATCAAAGAGGCATTGGGCGTAGAAAATATTCTTACTATATCTACTGATGAGATGGGCGATGATATGGATTTATAACTTATAACAGCATTTGTTATAAAATTGAATTGAAACATCGATAGTTTTGGTTTATTTTTGATAGAATCAAATGTAAAAATTTCATTCGAGGAGAGAATTATGGTTTATATCGATGATGTTATAGCTGATGAGGTGATGGATAGCAGAGGGAACCCAACCGTGCGAGCAACTGTTCGCTTGAGTGATGGTGTAACGGCAAGTGCTATAGTGCCAAGCGGAGCGAGTACAGGCAAAAGAGAGGCATTGGAGCTTCGAGACGGCGGAGCGCGATATATGGGTAAAGGCGTTTTGCAGGCTTGTGAAAATGTCAATACACAGATTGCAGATGCCTTGGTAGGGCTTAGCCCATTCAATCAGGCTGAAATTGATTTGACCATGAAAGAGCTTGACGGCACAGATAATTATGCAAATCTCGGTGCAAATGCGGTTTTGGGAGTCTCTATGGCAGTGGCAAGAGCTGCGGCTGACAGCATTGGTCTGCCTCTGTATCGTTATCTTGGCGGTGCAAATGCAGTGACAATGCCGGTTCCGATGCTTAATATCATCAATGGCGGAGAGCATGCGAATAACTCGGTTGATTTTCAAGAATATATGGTTATGCCTGTAGGGTTTGAGGCATTTTCTGATGGATTGCAGGCATGTGCAGAGATTTATCACAATCTCAAAAAAGTAATCAATGATATGGGTGAAAGTACGGCTGTTGGAGACGAGGGAGGGTTCGCGCCAAATCTCAAGAGCAATGAAGAGCCACTTACAGTCATCATGGAGGCGATCAAAAAAGCCGGCTATAAGCCCGGAGAAGAGATTGTTATTGCAATGGATGTCGCGGCAAGCGAATTGATAAACAGTGCAGGAAAATACCTTTTGAAGTCTGAAAATCGTGAGTTGACCAGTTCGGAGATGGTTGCGTATTATGTTGATCTATGCAGCAAATATCCCATCGTTTCTATCGAAGACGGCTTGAGCGAAGATGATTGGGATGGGTGGAAAGAGCTTACTGAGGCGCTTGGAGGGAAGATCCAGCTTGTCGGCGATGATCTCTTTGTGACAAATGTAGCAATTTTTGCTGAAGGGATAAAAAAAGGCATCGCTAACTCTATTTTGATCAAACCAAACCAAATCGGTACGGTTTCAGAAACGATGCAGACTGTAAGACTAGCACAGAGAAGCGGCTATAAGTGTGTTATGAGCCACCGATCAGGGGAGAGTGAAGATGCGTTTATAGCTGATTTTGCAGTTGCGCTCAACACTGGAGAGATCAAAACCGGTTCGACAGCGAGAAGTGACAGAATCGCAAAATACAACAGATTGCTTGAGATTGAAAGAGAATTGGGGCAATTTGAGTATCTAGGCAGTGCACTTTTTGAGTAGTAAAGAGAGTATGGGGGAGACTTTTGGTCTCTCTTTGAAGGTTATTGGGGTAATATTAGTAGTAATGATTCTTTTTGGGGTCTATTTGATAAATGTTTTATTTGGTGAGAACTCTTTGACTGTGTTGAATGCACTACAGGAAGACAAAGAGTCACTCTCAAAAGAGGCATTTGATTTGAAAAGTGAAAATCAAAGACTTCAAAAAGAGTTTTTTGAACTTAAGCAGTTGCAGCCGGGAGAGGTGATAACAGATGATTTTAAAGAGTAGTATTTTGGTAGTTGCGATGGTATCGGGTCTGTTTGCCTCGGAAAACCCATTTGCCATAGAGGAAAATATACAAAAAATCGAGAAAGAAGAGAGCGCTCTTTTGCAGTCGATTTCCAAAGAGAAGTCCTCATTGCAGAGTGATGATATTCTAGAGCCAAGCGCACCGGTACAAGAGGCGAGTGCAGAAGAGAAGGAGAGTGCTTCTGCGGTGAGTCAGAATGTTCCGGAAGCAAACATATCATCACCAGTTGAAAAGTCCACCCAGCCGGCGAAAGAGACTCCTATCATAAATGATAAAATTGAAGCCAAAGCAGACGCAGTAGAACCAAAAGCTGTTGAAGATGTGAAGTCAAGCGACGAAAATCTTTCTGCCGTCAAAATGTTGCCGGTTTTAGTGGAAGAAAATCAAAGCAAACCAGAGAGTACAAAAAGTGTAAAAAGTGATACTAAAGAGGTGGTTGCGGTACCAGCGGTTCCCGCTCAAACTTCAGAAGTAAAAAACGAATTGCCCTTGGCTGAAAAAGCAAAAAGTGAAGCGGTTGATAAGGCAAGTACGATAAGTGATGATAAGAAAAAAGAGGCATTGCAAACTGTCGAGTCGCAGGTCGAGAAAATAGACGCAAAGATAGCGGAACTTGAAGCCAAACTCAAAAAGAGCAGAGAAGCTGTCATGAGCGGCAGCAAAAATGACAAGGATGACACCTCCTCAATCGAAGTGGTGAAGCCGGAGTCGGTGAAAGCTGTAGAGCCGCCTCGAGACAGCGCATTCGAAAAAGAGCTTCAAGAGGCTATACAAAGCGTCCAAAACTAAAATTTATCTATCACTCTCTTGTTGGAGAGTGAAGGATTGTTTTGCTGTCGTGAAGGCAGAACTTAATCATGCGAGCCACAAGAAGTGGCTACGGTGTATCCATGACTTTTGAGCATGCATAGATCCTTGTCGGGTGCCTCTCCCGATGTTGTGAGGTAGTTGCCGATCACAATAGCATTGGCACCTGCCTCAAACATCTTCATCTCTTCTGTGGAAAAAAGAAGCTCTCTTCCGCCGGCCACCATCAAAAGCCTCTCCTCGCCGATCAGGCTGCGTGCTTTTCGAATGATCTCCACTGCCTCTTTTTGCTCGATATTGCGTGTTTGTATCGGCAGTGCAGGATTGGGATGGTAGAAGTTGAGGGGCACAGACTCCGGCTCCAAAGAGGCGATGGCCACAAGCAGATCCTCCCTGTCTTGACTGCTCTCTCCCATGCCGAATATTCCTCCGCTGCAAAGAGATAATCCTGCTGATTTGACATTTTGGCAGGTAGCATAGCGTTCGCTCCATCCGTGGGTGGTACAGATTTGCGGATAGTAGTTTTCGGAACACTCAAGATTGTGGTTGTAGCTGTCTATGCCGTGTGATTTTAGAAATCTCAACTGCTCGAGGGTTGCCGTGCCATTGCAGGCTATCAGATTGAGTCCTTCAACTTCTCTTTTGATGGCTTGTGCGGCGCGTGCGACAAAGTCTGTTTTTTTATCATCCAAACCTTTGCCGGCAGTGACAAGACAGTATCCAAGCGCCCCAACCATTTTTGCCTGTTTTGCCTCGGTAACAATCTGCTCAATAGGTTTGTAGTTGTAGCGCGCAATGTCAGCATGGTAGCGCAGACTTTGCGTGCAAAACTTGCAATCTTCGTTGCATGTTCCGGAAAGTATGTTGTTGATCGCGCATAAAAATATCTGTTTCTCTTTCATGTGGGGATTATACCCAAAA
>DZAQ01000178.1 GCA_022729615.1 Sulfurovum sp. | reverse complement strand
TATATTCAACAAGTGTATCACGGCAGTGAGGGAAAAAATCCCAAATAGCATCCAGTAGGTGTCGGACTATGATGCGCTCATCCACCCTGCAAACAGAAATGCTATCGCAGCCAAAGACCCTGCAATGAGCGCATAGGGTATTTGCGTGTTGACATGTTCAATGTGATCGCATCCCGCTGACATAGAAGCGATGATGGTGGTATCCGAGATGGGAGAGGCATGATCTCCGAAGACGCCGCCGGAGACGACGGCAGCGATGAGCAGCGGCAGATCAAGATGCATCACACCCCCCAAAGAGAGTGCGATAGGCATCATGATAGAGAAAGTACCCCAGCTTGTCCCGGTGGAAAATGAGATAACCGACGCGATCAAAAAAATCAGTAGCGGTACAATAGCAGCTGAGATATTTCCCTTCAGCAGATGCGCCAAATACTCCGCTGTCCCCAAATCCCCTATCACCTTGCCTATGAAGAGCGCGAGTATCATGATGACCAATACAGGTATCATCTCTCCGATTCCCTGATAGAGTGAATGAAAATAGGCTTTATGTTTCATTGTTTTTGTCAAAACGAAATAGAAATAGGTAAAAATAAGCGTGATAACGACTGCATAATAGACTGAAGTGGATCCGCTTCCCTTGAGAATATCCCCTTTGCCGGTTATATAAAGGACAATAGGAACGGCGAGTATCATCACAAGCAGCGGGAGCAGCATCTGCCACAATGAGGATGCTGCACTTCTTTCTCTTGTGTCGGAGGCGTAGGGGAGGGACTTGGAGCGTCGCATAGGACCGATCTCAAGATCAAATATGATCATGACCAGCACGACTAACAATGTAAAAATCGCATAAAAATTCAAAGGGATCGAGGCGATGAGCAGTGAAACCGCGTCCCCTTCTATCGTGTGACTCTCGATGGCTGCGAGGATAAGTCCCAGAAGCAAAGCTCCCCATCCATTGAGCGGGATAAGTGAGCAAATAGGCGCTGAGGTAGAGTCGCAGATATAGGCGAGTTTTGCTCTTGAGACACCGTTTTTGTCACAAAGAGGTTTGGCGACAGTGCCGGCAACCATGGAGGTGATGGAGGACTCGATGAAGATGACTACTCCGATGAAGTAGGCTAGGGACATTGCCCCTTTAGGGGAGTCGATATGGCGGGATTTTTGGGTGAGATAATTTACAAAACGGGTCGTGGCGCCGCTGTCATTGAGGATGCGTATGATAGAGCCGACCAAGAGGATAAAGATGAGAGTTTTGGTGATCCAACCTTCTGCAAAGAGTCCAATGATCCCATCCATCACTGCCGTAAATGCGCGGAAAGGATCAAGGTCATTGAGGAGCAGCTCCCCTGCAAATATCCCGCTCATGAGCGAGATGACGACATCTTTGGTTATAATAGCCAAAAAGATAGTAAAAAGCGGGATTACCACTGAGAAGATTCCATATTCCATGGGAGGAATTATAACATGAAATTTGTGACAATGTTATTGCTGGGCACTGCATTGCTTTTTGGCGATACAAAAACACTATTACCCAATGATACGACTCAGCTTATAGTAGTCAGAGCCGAAAATTGGCAGAGTGCCGAAGCGACACTTGAACTTTATGAAAAAAGAGGCGGTAAATGGAGACAAAACGGTGATACGCTTCAGATCATTATAGGCAAAAACGGGATGGGATGGGGGAGAGGACTCCACACAGTCCCATCAAATGCCGCTATTATCAAAAAAGAGGGCGACGGGAAAGCCCCGGCGGGTATCTTCGAGCTCAAAAACGGTTTTGGATATGAAGCTTTCGCGATTCGTTATCCATATAAAGTTTATACCGAAACTACCCATTGTGTCGATGATATGAAGTCAAAGCGGTACAATCAGATCGTGGAGAGCACCCAGATAACCAAGGACTATTCGAGTTTCGAGCCGATGAAGTTCCCAAAAAATTATTACAAATATGGCGTGGTCGTAGATCACAATCCGACCAATATCCCTGGCGAGGGTTCTTGTATATTTATGCATATCAAAAAGCCGGATCGTATCCCAACCGTAGGATGTACTTCGATGAGCGAGGAGGAGATGAAAGAGTTATTAAAATGGCTAGATCCCCAAAAGCATCCGCTTTTGATCCAAGC
>DZAQ01000050.1 GCA_022729615.1 Sulfurovum sp. | reverse complement strand
ATGAGATCGAGGATGGAGACGGCATGTTCAAAAGGGGGATAGAGCTGATGATATTCGGGATATCCGGTATAACTCATCCATTCGAGTTGGATCCCGGCATCTGTCATCATCTCTTCGGTGAGATAATTTTTGGCTGATGGACCGCTGAGATAGGTGGTGCAGCCGATCTCTTGGAGCATCGGGATATAGCGCTCTGCCTTTTCACCTTCGAGATGATACTCTCTTGAGTCGCCAAACTTGGTCGTAATGCCCAAAAGCTCGGTGGCAATTCTCTTTGTGACGGTTTGATTCATTTCGGAGAGATTTGTCCAGCTGTTGCCAAGGTAAATTTCATCAAAAAACTCTTTATAGGCTTTGAAGTGAGGAGCATTTTGATAGGCTTGACGGATCTTGCCCCAGTGGCTTTTTTGCCAGTCGTGCTGGGTGAGCTCTACTTCGCAAATAAGTCTGCTTCGTTTTGAGCCGACCGGTACTGAGAGCCACTCCAGCCCCGCGGCTGTTTTGATCACATTACGATTTCGCCAGTCTTGCTTGGTGTACTGCACATCATCATAAAAGTAGAACTCATCGACACTGTTGATATAGTCAAAGTACCCCTTCCAAGGGATATAGTTTGATTGGGTCATCCCGACTCTTTTGCTCATGACTGCTTCCTTTGAGACTCTGTATTCAAAAGTATATTATAGCAACCATTGGGTTGCAGAGAGTTTGTCTCGTTGGAGTTTTGCTCTTGCATCTAACCTTCAATAGCGTATAATCATTTTATATTTTACTATCCGGATCCAACATGCATACTATTTTGTGTAAAGACCATAGCTATACTCCATCCAAAATCGTCTGTATCGGACGAAACTATGTCGAACACATCTATGAGCTTGGAAATGAGATTCCCTCCTCAATGGTAGTATTTAACAAGCCCAACTCCGCAATCAGCGATAGGCTTCGATTTTTTAGCGAAAAGACTCGGTTTGAGGGAGAAATCTGTTTTTTGATCGCAGGCGGCAAGATCACCGGAGTGGGCTTTGGTCTTGATCTGACAAAGGCGGATACCCAAGAGTATCTCAAATCCAAAGGGTTGCCGTGGGAGAGAGCCAAAGGGTTCGACGGCTCGTGTGTGCTGGGGAGATTTGTCCCTTTGGAGGGTAGAGTTGAAGAGCTCTCCATGACGCTGCATATCAATGATATATTGGTGCAGGAGGCGGTCTATGGATTGATGATCTATAAACCTGCAATGATGCTCGAAGAGATCAAGGGTTTTATGAGCCTCGAGGATGGAGATGTTATTATGAGCGGTACGCCAAAGGGGGTCAATACCTATAGTGTCGGGGATCGATTTGTCGGGCGTATCTATAGCAAAGATCTGCTGTTGGTAGAGAGTGCATGGGTTGTTAGCTGATGATGAACACTATAGAGGCTATTGCTATCGGCGGATTTGACGGGATGCATATCGGACACCAGAAGCTCTTTGGGGAGTTGGATTCGCATGGAGCTATCGTCGTTATTGAGACGGGATATGCCAATCTCACGCCGGGCAGGGAGCGAGAGCGCTATACCTCCTATCCGATCTGCTACTATGCCCTTGAGACGATCCGCCATTTAGACGGAGGAGAGTTTGTGCGGATGCTCCTTCGCCACTTTCCAAAACTCAAAAAAATAGTTGTCGGATATGACTTTCACTTTGGGAAAAATCGCCGCTACTCTTTTGGTGATCTGCGAGAACTCTTCGATGGCGAGGTAAAGGTTGTCGAGCAGGTCTGTTTGGATGATGACTCTGTGCATTCGCACAAGATCCGCGCTAAGCTCCAAATCGGTGATATAGCCGGAGCCAATAGCTTTCTTGGGCGCTCCTATCTCCTCAAAGGAGAGGTTATCAAAGGGCAGGGGCTAGGCAGGCGGGAGCTTGTGCCGACTATCAATCTCAAAGTTGAGGGGTATCAGCTGCCCAAAGAGGGTATCTACGCGACCCGTACAAAAGTGGGCGATAGGTGGTTTGACTCTGTCTCTTTCTTGGGGCATCGCCTCAGTACAGACGGCTCCTTTGCCGTGGAGACGCATCTCATTGATAGGGATATAGGAGAGGTTGAAGGAGTTATTGTTATAGAGTTTATCGAGTATCTGCGGGGAAATCAAAAATTTGACACACTTCTTGGTTTGCGAAGCGCCATAGAGGCAGATATAGAGGCAAGAAGAGCGATGTCTCATAATCTAAGGGGTGAAAAATGAATTATACTGAGAGGTTTCAGGTCGAGCCAAAAGGCAGGGTAGAGCTAGAGAGTATAGACGCGGGATTTAAAAATCAGCACGAATCCCAAGAGTCCGCACTCCCCCAGATCGAAGCATACGGAGCGAAGATGCGCCAGCTGCAATACCTGATGTATGCGCAAGGCGAGTACTCTTTGCTCATTGTCCTGCAAGGGCGCGATGCGGCAGGGAAGGATGGTGTGATCAAACATGTCTTTGGCAATATGAATCCGCAAGGATGCAGCGTAACACCCTTCAAAACTCCCACCAAAGAGGAGGCGGCACATGATTTCTTGTGGCGATGCCACAAAGCGGTCCCCGCAAAAGGGTCGATAGCCATCTTCAACCGTTCGCACTATGAAGATGTGCTGATACAGCGGGTGCACGATATGGTGCCCAAAAAAGTCTGGTCCAAGCGGTATGAGCATATCAATAATTTTGAGAAAGTACTCTATGAAAATGGAACGCATATTTTGAAATTTTATCTTCACATCGATGCCGATGAACAGCTCGAGCGTTTCAAGCAGCGTATTGACGATCCGAAGCGTCATTGGAAGATAAGCGAATTTGACTATTCAGAGCGCCCCCACTGGGATGCCTATACGGATGCGTACGAGGAGATGCTGCAGCAATGCAGCACACAGTATGCCCCATGGTTTGTCATCCCGTCCAACCACAAATGGTTTCGCAACTTAGCTGTTTCGCAAATCATTTGTGAGAAACTGGAGTCTTTGAATATGGAGTTTCCTCCGCCTCAGGTCGATATCGATGAGATCATCGCCAAATACCATGCCGCCAAAAATCACTCCGATGAAGAGCCTGCCTAGTTTCGTACGCTGAGACGGTGCTCGTTTATTTTGTTGATAAGCGAGGTGATCTCAGCGATTTTTTTCTCTTCGATCGCAAGTGAATCGACAGCGCTTAGGTTGAATGCCTCCATTTTTTGGTCAAGGAAACTCGTCGTCACATTCCCGGAGATAAAGTCCGCATCATTGACTATCTCTCTATGAAGCGGAACATTGGATATGACTCCTTCGATAAAGAACTCATCAAGCGCTCTTTTTGCCTTTTTGACCGTACCCTCCCAGTCAAGTGATGAGACAATGAGTTTGCCAAGCATCGAATCGTAGTTTGCAGGGATTTTGTATCCGCCGTATGCGCAGGTATCGAGTCTGACACCAGGACCGCCCGGAGTGAGGTATTTGGTGATGGTTCCGACAGACGGGATGAAGTTTTTTTGCGGATCTTCGGCATTGATACGAAACTCTATGGCATATCCTCTGAGTTTGATATCCTCTTGCATATATTTGAGCTTCTCGCCTTCGGCTATCTCTATCATGCTTTGGACGATATCGATTCCGGATATGATCTCAGTGATGGGGTGCTCCACCTGAACCCTTGTATTCATCTCGATAAAATAGATGTTGTCAGACTCATCCACCAAGAACTCTACAGTTCCGGCGTTCTCGTAACCGAGCCTGAACATCGCTTTTGTAGAGACTCTGTAGAGCTCCTTTCGCACATCGCTATTGAGGCTGGGAGAAGGAGCGATCTCGATCACTTTTTGGTGTCTTCTTTGGATGGAGCAGTCCCTCTCTCCAAGATGTATGACATTGCCGTATTTATCTGCGAGGACTTGTACCTCTATGTGTCTTGGGTTTTGTACAAATTTTTCTATAAATACCTCACCCCTGCCGAAATATTTCAAAGATTCATTGGTCGCAGAATCAAACATCTCTTCAAAGGATTCTGCGTCCAAGACGACACGCATCCCTCTGCCGCCCCCGCCGAATGCCGCCTTGATGATGACGGGAAAACCTATCTTGGCAGCGACAGCAGCGCCCTCTTTTTTGTCAATGACAGGTTCGTCAGTGCCTTCAAGTACCGGCACGCCGATCTCTCTCATGGCTACTTTGGATGCCATTTTATCGCCGAAAAGCGCGATATGTTCCGGTTTTGGACCGATAAAAACGATGCCGTTATCGCCGCACGCTTTGGCGAAATCGGCATTTTCCGATAAAAAACCATAACCCGGATGAATCGCGTCACAATCTGCTTTTTTTGCCAGTGAAATAATAGTGTCATAATTGAGATACGCCTCAAGCGGATCGCCCATGATAGGGTAGCACTCATCAGCTTTTCTGACCCATACCCCCTCGATATCTACCTCCGAGAAGATCGCCACACTTTGGATGCCCAGCTCTTTACAGGCTCTGATTATTCTGAGCGCTATCTCGCCCCTATTGGCAATGAGCACTTTTGTGATTTTTTTGTCCACACTTCTTCCTCTTTAAAATATTAATCCCGCATAATGCCAGAGAATCGATTAAAAACAAAAATTCATAAATTGGATCAAGTGATCCGGGTTGAGTAATTGTTTTTGCAATATGGGGCATTTTTGGGATGAAAATAGGCAATATTGTTGCCTAGCTCTCGTTTTGCTTTATACATTGCTTCATCAGCATTTTTGAGCAGTTCATCTGCCGTTGTTGCATCTTGCGGATAGATGGATACACCTATGCTTATGCCCACAGAGAGCTCAAGCTCATCGATCTGAATCTTATTGAATTGAATATCGGAGAGTTTTTGCAGGATAGTTTGGAGCGCCGCAATCTCTTTGATATCTTCAACTAATATTACAAATTCATCACCTCCAAAACGACAAACAGTATCCTCTTTTCTCAAGATATTTTGTATGGATTGCGCGACCATTTTGAGGAGCTGATCCCCGATAGAGTGGCCATAGGTGTCATTGATAGGTTTGAATTTGTCAAGATCGCAAAAGATAACCGCAAAACACTTGTCAAAACGCTCTGCATGAAAAATTGCCTGATTGAGTCTGTCGTCAAAAAGGAGTCGGTTGGAGAGTCCTGTAAGCGGATCATGCGTGGCGAGATAGGTGTATTTTTGGATATCTTCCCTGCGGTGCGTGACATCCGAGAAGATACCTATATGATTTTCAATTTCGCCATTTGTGTTTTTGACCGCATTGATACTCAGCCACTCGATGTAGATCTCGCCATTTTTTTTACGATTGGTGATCTCTCCCTGCCAGTAGCCGCTTTTGGAGATACTGTCCCAAATTTGCTGATAGAAAAACTTATCGTGTACTCCTGATTTGAGCAGTTTGGGGTCTTTGCCGAGCACATCTTTGAGCTTATAGCCTGTGATCGTGGTAAAAGAGTCATTGATGCGGAGGATACGATTCTCTTTATCGGTGATGAGTACGCCGTCCATAGTGTGCTCGAAGACGGCTGAGGACATTTCAAGCGACTGAAAGTTGTGCTTGCTCGTGATAGCAGCGCCGATAATGGATGCAGCCGTACCGAGCATGGCCACATTGGCGGCATTAAAGGTCTCTTTGTTGTTGTTGCCTATCCCCAAAAAGCCCCACCATTTGTGATCGGCAAATATCGGCAAAATGAGAAGTGAATCGATATTGAATGCCTCAAGAAGTTTTTGCTTGGAGCGGTCGTATTGGTCTAGATTTCCATTGATCGCCTCTCCCTTTTCGAGTCTTCTTTTCCATCTCATAAGGTGATCTTTCTTGAAATGAATGCGTTTTTTTGCTACTGAGTTTGGTGTATCATTGAGTGCGAGAAGCCGTTGGGAGGTGAGAGCATTTCCCTCTGTTTCGTTTTGGTAGATAAATACCGATGAAGAGCGGGCAGCATTTTTGAGCCGTTTCATTTCTCCGTCAAGTGCGGTCATCCAGTCATTGCTTTGTAGGAAATTTTGCGACATTTGATTGATCGCTTGGAGAATGTTTTGCTGTCTTGTCAATTCAGCGCGGATGCGTCTCTTTTCCAAAATATCATCACGCAGATGCGAGATAATCTGAGTGAAATATTTTGCCTCGAAGGGTTTGGAGAAAAATTGATTCACTCCAAATTGTATCGCTTTGATAAGCGTATCACGATTTTCGAAGTTCGTGATAAGCGCTATTTTGACATGTTCATCAATTTCCCTAATGGCTTGAACCATCTCCAGCCCACCCATTCTAGGCATATTGACATCAGAAAGCACAAGATCCGGCCGCCTGTTTTTGAAAAGTTCCAGCCCTTCTATCCCGTCAGAAGCTGCCAAAATAGTACTCGCATAGGGAGCAAGCATTTTTGTCAATATAGCTACTGTCACCCGTTCATCATCGACTATCAAGATAGTTAATTTGTTTTCATCTTTTGTTGACATTTGATTCCAAAGATTAATTTCAAACAATAAAAGTAGATTATAATATATTAATTTACAATAAAAGCTTACACTCTTTTAACTTCTCGCAAGAAAGTGCTACAATATTGAAATTAGAGCTTCACTTCAATGCGGATTTGAGGGGGTGTGGCATCATGTCGGAGCTGATTGGATGAAAGATAATGTTTTTGCCTCAAAGATAGAAAAAAAATTTGAGTTTGATGAGGCGGTAGCTTCGGTATTTGATGATATGCTCGCGCGTTCAGTACCCTTTTACGACGATGTGCGCCGATTGATAATCTCATTGATACTCTTGCGTGAGAAAGATGGCAAGAGGGTGGTTGATCTAGGCTCTTCAACTGCAAAGTTTCTACTGGAACTCTCAAGCGGTATGCAAACCAAAATGCTTCTCACAGGCATCGATAACTCTTTGCCTATGCTCGAACGCGCCAGACAGAAATGTCTTGCTTTTGGTGCAGAAATTGAGCTTGTTTTGGGAGACATACTGAAGTATGACTACAAGCAGGTTGATTTTGTCATCGCCAATTATACCCTGCAATTCATCCGTCCGATGGAACGCTTAAAGTTGACAAAGAAGATTTGCGATGGACTCAACGAGGAGGGGCTCTTTATCTTTTCAGAAAAGGTTGTATTTGCCGACAAAAAGCTCGACAAAGAGATGATCGACATCTATTATGCTTACAAGAAGCAGCAAGGCTACAGTGAGTATGAAATAGCGCAAAAGAGGGAGGCGCTTGAGAACATCCTGATCCCGTTTACTATCGAAGAGAATATCCGAATGTGTAAAGATGCCGGATTTCGATCGGTTGAAACGATTTTTCAGTGGGCAAATTTCGTGACCTTTGTAGCGAAGAAATAATCCCGCACTATAACATTCTGCAGCAATAGTTATTCACACAGAATGATATTATTTAATAGAAGTTGTTCACATCTTTTCACATAGGTGAATAAAATGGCGCAGATATGGGGTGTGCGAGCAATTTTTATATGCAGAGCAGGATTTCATTGGCTCTTTTTGTTTGTTTGGCTATAATCTTGCAAAATTTTATTCGGGAATCTCCCGTCAAAAAAGGATAGTGATGAGTTGGAGCCCAAGCAGTTGGAGGGATTTTCCTATCAAACAGCAACCGATCTATGAGGATTTGGCGCTGCTCGAGAGTGTCGAAAAGGAGCTTGCGAAGTATCCACCGCTGATCTTTGCAGGAGAGGCGAGAAGCCTCAAGGAGGATCTTGCCAAGGTCAGCAGGGGCGAGGCGATACTGCTCCAAGGCGGCGACTGCGCTGAGAGCTTCTCAAGTTTCAGCGCGAGCAATATCAAAAATTTCTTCAAATTGATGCTGCAGATGAATATGATATTGATGTATTCAGCAGGCAAGCAAGTCGTCAAGGTTGGGCGGATCGCCGGTCAATTTGCCAAACCAAGAAGCAGTGATTTTGAGTCAATGGGAGGCGTTGAGCTTCCTAGTTATCGCGGTGATATTGTCAACGATATAGAGTTTGCTGCCGAAGCGCGCATTCCCGACCCGATGAGACTGCTTCGGGCATACAACCAATCAGCGGCTACGATGAATCTGCTGAGAGCCTTTTCTATCGGCGGAATGGCTGATCTCGGCGAGGTGCACCGCTGGAATCTTGACTTTATCAAAGATTTTCCATTGGGAAAAAAATATGAAGAGTTGAGCGAAAAGATCGATATGGCGATGAAGTTTATGGCAGCTTGCGGCATCAACAGCAAGATCACGCCGCAGCTTCACCAAACCACGATCTATACCTCCCATGAGGCGCTTTTGCTCAATTATGAAGAGGCGCTCACCAGAAGAGACAGTATGAGCGGGGAGTGGTATGACTGTTCGGCGCATATGCTTTGGATCGGCGACCGAACGAGGGATTTGGGCGGCGCGCATATTGAGTATTTCCGCGGTATCAAAAATCCAATCGGATGCAAGATCGGACCGAGCATGCAAACCGATGAGCTTATCCGGCTTATCGATGCGCTCAACCCGGAAAATGAAGAGGGGAGGCTCAATCTCATCGTGCGAATGGGCGCAGACAAGATAGAAGATCATTTCCCCGCTCTTTTGAGGAGGGTCAAGGCTGAAGGAAAAAATGTAGTTTGGAGTACCGATCCGATGCATGGCAATGTTGAAAAGAGCTCAACCGGCTTCAAAACGAGAGATTTTGAAAATATTCTAGGAGAGGTCAAACAATTTTTCGCGATCCATAAAGGCGAGGGAACCGTGGCAGGCGGGATGCACCTAGAGATGACCGGCGAGGATGTGACCGAGTGCACAGGAAGCCAATCAAGCGCTGTCACAGCTGAGAGTCTGGGCAATCGCTACCACACGCAGTGCGATCCTAGACTCAACGCCAATCAGGCTCTTGAGCTCGCATTTATGGTGAGTGATACGCTCAAGGGGATATAGAAGTCTGACAAA
>DZAQ01000177.1 GCA_022729615.1 Sulfurovum sp. | reverse complement strand
AATAAAACAATCATAATGATGATTTTATCCATTAATTCTATATCCCCTCCGCTATCATCGCGTCCGCTACCCTTTTGAATCCTGCGATATTGGCTCCTACGACATAGTTGCCATCAGCGCTGAACTCTTTGGCTGTGTTGGCAACCTCTGTACAGATATAGACCATCGTCTCTTTGAGTTTTTGATCTACCTCTTCAAAAGTCCATCGGATCATGCCGGCGTTTTGACTCATCTCAAATGCGCTGGTAGCAACCCCGCCTGCATTGGCAGCCTTGGCTGGAGCAAAACATATTTTGTTTTCGATAAAAAGATCGATCGCCTCAGATCTTGAAGGCATATTCGCCCCTTCTGCGACACACATACAGCCGTTTTGGATCAATGCCTTGGCATCGCCCTGCGTAAGCTCATTTTGTGTGGCGCACGGGAAAGCCGCGTAGCATGGGATATGCCAAACCGCATGTCCATCCTTGGGATACTCTGCTACCGGTATATAACGAGCTTCCGGATGCTGTACTATATACTCTTCGAGTGAGACCCTTTGTACCTCTTTGAGCTCCTTGAGAAGTGCGATATCTACCCCTCTTGGATCATGGATAGTCCCTCCGGAGTCGCTGCAAGTCACGGGGATCGCGCCGAGCTGATAGAGTTTTTCGATCACATGCAGCGCCACATTCCCTGCTCCGCTCACCACACATATCTTCCCGTTGAGCGGCTCTTTTTGCTCAAGTTCAAGCATTTTTTCCGTGAAATAGACGACACCATACCCGGTCGCTTCAGGCCGCATGCGTGAACCGCCAAAGAAGAATGGTTTGCCTGTCAAGACTCCATCAAACGAGGAGGTGATCTTTTTGTACTCTCCAAAGAGATATCCGATCTCGCGAGCGCCTACTCCGATATCTCCTGCCGGCACATCGATACGGGGACCGATATATTTGTGCAGCTCACGCATAAATGCCGAACAAAACTTCATCACTTCAAAATCGCTTTTGCCTTTGGGGTCAAAATCGCTTCCCCCTTTCGCACCGCCGATCGGCAATCCCGTCAGTGCGTTTTTGAGTATCTGCTCAAATCCCAAAAATTTCAGCACTCCCTCATTGACAGAGGGGTGGAAACGCAATCCCCCTTTGTATGGTCCGAGTGTATTATTGAACTGAACCCTGTATCCCATATTGACTTGGATCTCATTGTTGTCATCCATCCATTCAACTTTAAATTTGATAACCCGATCAGGATGGATGAGTCGCCTGATTATGGAATTTTTCTTATATTTTGGATCTGAGAGATAGAGCGGTATGATAGAGAGAAGCACCTCCTCCATCGCCTGAAAAAAGAGATCATCTTCTGCACAATTAAGGTTTTTGAGACCGGCGATCGCGGTTTTGGCTCTTTGAACAGCCTCTTCGGTAACTACTTCTATTTTATTGCTCTTCATCAAATCGCCTTAAATTATAAGCTATATATTTATATATTTAATGGTTTAGGTCGATTCATTTCGAGCTTTCCATAAGGAAAACCATTTCGTTCTTCAATACTCATCGTGACATCATATGGGGGCACATGTGAAGTAAATAACGGTGTGAGATGACTCACAACAAGTCCGTAGTTTCTCCCCATTGGGAAGGTGACGCTCTGTATGCCGGAATGGTACAGCTTTTCAACTATCGCGTTTAGTGCGCATTTGTAAGCATTTTCATTCGTGATATACTGGAGATAATAATCACGCATAATGGAGATATTTCCAAGCCATGCCTTTCTCTCATCTTCGGTTATATTTGTCTTCTCTTTCACTTGAGAGATGTATGTATCGATCAATTTACCGGTCTCCTCCTCTCTCGTGGCAAAAACCTGCTCGATATTGGTACAAAACTTCTTGAGCAGCTCAAGCAGTGTAGCTGCATTGTATGTTTTTTCATCAGAAATCTCCAGCATGACTTCAGTCTCATTCTCTTTGACACCCTCTAGTGCCTCAAGAAGCTCAACAGCTGCATTTAAAAAAGTATAACTATCAGGATGACTTTCATCAAACTCCACACCTCGACCTGAGACCACAGGCTTTGCGCCGACATATTTTAATTTCATCAGATTCTCCTTTTGAATATATTTGTATGATAACTAGATTTTACTTCATTTGGAGCTTATATTTT
>DZAQ01000049.1 GCA_022729615.1 Sulfurovum sp. | reverse complement strand
ACCCATCTGCATCTGCATACCGAATACTCTTTGCTTGACGGCGCCAACAAGATCAAAGCATTGGCGGCCAAGATCAAAGAGCTTGGGATGGACTCCGTGGCGATGACGGATCATGGCAATATGTTCGGGGCGATAGATTTCTATACGACGATGAAAAAAGAGGGGATCAAGCCGATCATCGGGATGGAGTGCTATCTGCACAACGAAGAGGAGCTTGGCGACAAAAGCACGCGCCAGCGATTTCACCTCTGTCTCTATGCCAAAAATGAGATCGGATACAAAAACTTGATGTATCTGAGTTCACAAGCCTATATCGACGGCTTTTATTACTATCCGCGCATCAACAAAAAGCTGCTCCGAGAAAACAGCGAGGGGCTTATCTGTTCCTCTGCCTGCCTCCAAGGCGAGGTCAACTGGCATCTCAACGGCTCCGAGCGAAATCTCAAATTCGGCGCCAAAGGATATGAGGAGGCAAAAAGAATCGCACTTGAGTACAAGGCGATTTTTGGGGAGGATTTTTATCTCGAGCTGATGCGCCACGGTATCGGCGATCAGCACCGTATCGACAACCAGATCATCCAAATTTCCAAAGAGGCGGATATCAAGATCATCGCTACAAACGACACGCACTATACGATCCGAGAGAATGCGGATGCGCACGAAGCCTTTATGTGTATAGCGATGAACAAACTCTATGACGACCCGAAGCGTTTGCGCCACTCCGTGCATGAATTTTATGTCAAATCGCCAGAAGAGATGGCAAAGCTCTTTGCCGATATTCCCGAAGCGCTTGAGAATACCCTTGAGATAGTCGAGAAGTGCGATCTTGAGATCAAATTGGGCAATCCCACTCCCCCAAATTTCAAGTTCACCCGTCAAAAGGGATCCGAGGCAGGATTGAAGCTGCCCCAGCCGCAGATGGAGTATTCGCTCGAAAATGACAAAGTGCTTTTTGCTTATGAGTCCAGAAGAGGGCTTGAAGAGCGTTTGGCATATGTGGAGAGTTCGAAACATCAAGAGTACCGTGAAAGACTGGAGAGCGAGATAGAGATCATCAATGGTATGAAATTCCCCGGCTATATGCTCATAGTTTGGGATTTTGTGGGGGCTGCCAAGCGGATGGATATCCCTGTCGGTCCCGGTCGCGGATCTGCCGCAGGGTCGCTGGTCGCCTATTCGCTCAAAATCACAGATATCGACCCTGTCCCGTATGGTCTGCTCTTTGAGCGGTTTTTGAACCCTGAGCGGATCTCTATGCCGGATATCGATATGGATTTTTGTCAAGCGCGCCGTCAAGAGATTCTTGATTATGTGGTGGAGCAGTATGGACGGCACAATGTCGCGCAGATTATCACATTTGGCAAACTGCTTGCCAAAGGGGTCATCCGAGATGTAGCCAGAGTGCTGGATATGCCTTATGCCAAGGCGGATGCTATGGCGAAACTGATCCCGGATGAACTCGGGATCGATCTGAAACACTCTTACGAAAAAGAGCCCAAGATCAAGGCGCTTGTAGAGAGTGATCCAAATGCCGCCAGAGTCTGGGAGTTCGCCAAGGCTCTTGAAGGGCTCAACAGAAATGCCGGCACCCACGCGGCGGGTGTCGTGATCTCCAATGAGCCGCTGTGGCAGAAGACACCGCTTTTTAAGCCTACGGGTCTGGATACATTAGCGACGCAGTACAGCGGGAAGTATGTGGAGGATGTCGATCTGATCAAGTTTGACTTTTTGGGGCTCAAGACACTTACAGTCATCGAAGAGGCGAACAAGCTTGTGCAAAAAAGGCATGGCAAGCGGATCAATTTCGTCAATGAAGACATCAATGACAAGGGTGTCTATGAGTATATCTCCAAGGGCGATACGCTCGGTCTCTTCCAGATAGAGTCATCAGGGATGCAGGAGCTTGCCAAAAAGCTCAAACCGCACGGTTTTGAGGATGTCATCGCGATGCTGGCACTCTATCGTCCCGGTCCTATGGAGTCGGGCATGCTGGATGATTTTGTCGAGAGAAAACATGGACGGGCGCCGATCGTCTATATGTTTGATGCGCTTGAACCTATCCTCAAGCCGACCTACGGCGTCATCGTCTATCAAGAGCAGGTGATGCAGATAGTGCAGACGATCGGCGGTTTTTCACTCGGAGGCGCCGATCTGGTGCGAAGAGCGATGGGGAAAAAGATCAAAGAGGAGATGGACAAGCTCAAAGAGGAGTTTGCGCAGGGTGCCGAAGAAAAGGGATTTGCGAGAGTCAAGGCGGCAGAACTCTTTGATCTGATCGTCAAATTTGCAGGGTACGGCTTCAACAAATCGCACTCAGCAGCCTATGCGATGGTGACATTTTATACCTCATTTTTGAAGTGCTACTATCCCCAAGAGTTTATGGCGGCCATCTTGACGCTGGAGAAAAACAATACAGACAAAGTCGTCAAGTATGTGGATGAGCTCAGGCGCATGGGCATCAAACTGCTTCCTCCCGATGTGAACCGATCGGGACTTGAGTTTGTTGCCGATGAGATCGACGGGGAGGAGGTGATCATCTTTGGTATGGGGGCGATCAAAGGTGCCGGAGAGATCGCGATCAACTCCATTCTCAAAACCAGAGAAGAGGGTATTTTTGTTTCGCCCAGTGATTTTGTCTCGCGCATCGACTCTTCCAAGGTCAACAAACGGGTGGTGGAATCGCTTATCAAGTCGGGAGCTCTTGATTGCTTTGGATACAGCAGACAGGCGCTTCTGACTCAGATCGAGGAGATCATGGAAGCTTCCCAAAAAGCAGATCAAGCCAAAAAAATGGCAATAGGTTCACTCTTTGGAGATGAAGCGGAGATGACGACGGTAGCGCTCGAGCTTGTCACGACGGCAGAGTTTGATTCGATGAGAATCCTTGAGTTTGAGAAGGAGTCATTGGGGTTTTATGTCTCCGGACACCCATTGGACAAATACCGAGAAGAGCTTGACGGGATAAAATATACACTGAGCTCCGAGATCGATGAGCTTGCTGACGGTACACAGGCGCTCTTTATAGGAAAGATCGAAGAGATCACTGAGAAGATATCCAAAAAAGGGAACAAGTTTGGAATCGCCAATGTGATGGATCTGCATGGAAACATCGAATTGATGCTCTTTGAAGATCGGCTCAAAGAGCTTGAAGATGATTTTGATATGACAAAACCGATAGCTTTCAAGGTGAAGATCACAAAAGACGGTGATTTTACCCGCATGAATATCCTCAAAATTGAGTCGCTCAAAGAGGCGAAAAAAGAGAAGATAGCCGTCAAAAAAGAGGAGAAGCACACGCCCGAACCAGACCAGCCGCCGCTCATCCTCGCACTCAATCTCATGCCCGATCCCAAGATCGCCGAGGCGCTCTTTTGTCTAGCGGAACGCTACCCGGGCAATCGACCGCTGGAGCTGCATATCAAAAGCAAATTGGCAGATGTGATCGTCGAATCCAAAATGAGGGTGAGCGAACTTATCCTCGAGGAGGCGAGAGAGCTCGGCGTCTATCTCGAAGAGCCGCTTGATGTCTCCTCCTAGCAGTATCTCCGGCGGTATGACGCGCAGTGTCAAAATAACGATCGCTTTGATGCTTCTGCTTTTTCTGCTCTTTTTCCCAAAATATGCTCCTTGGGGTACGCAAGTGGGCGTAGAAGAGTTTTCGTTGGCGCACTTTCTCTTTACACTTCTGTTTTTTGTGGCATCTCAAACGCTTGGTATCGTGCATGAAGGGGGTCATGGGGTCTGCTACATCCTCCCATGTCCTGAGATTTTGATGATAGCTAACGGTACCATCTTTCAACTGCTCTTTCCCGCACTCATCGCAGCCTACTATAAAAGAGCGGGAAATATCTTCGCATCGCTGATCGCGCTCTTTTTTGCGGGGTTTTCGCTCAGATATACAGCTTGGTATATTTCGACAGCACACGAGGGTCCTATAGTGAGTGCAGAGAAATCATTTTTGGGAGTAGATGGGATGCATGATTTTCACTATCTCTTGACACGATTTGGTATCCTCGAGTATGAAAAATGGCTCTCATGGTCGGTCGGATTAGCCGCCTATACGATAATGGGATATGCTGTAATAACCATGCTTTTGCACGCTTTTACAAGCAGTGCCAAGAGGTAGCCGGAGACTTTTTCTATTGTGTAGTTAAGAAACAGATGGCGGGATTCGCCTAGGTCATGCACCGGTTTGACCATAGTTTTGCGAATAATAATGTTAATATTTTCTACAAATACAAACCAATCAAAAAGGACGAACATGTCAAAATTACCAAAGATTATATGGTCAAAAATTGATGAGGCGCCAGCGTTAGCTACCTATTCATTACTGCCGATCGTAAATGCGTTTACCAAGGCTGCCGGCGTAGAAGTCGTTACCAGCGATATTTCACTAGCAGGAAGAGTTCTTGCTGCAATGGGTCTTGCAGAGGATGAATTGTCAAAACTAGGAGAAGTAGTTTTGCAGCCGGATGGAAACATTATCAAGCTTCCAAATGTTTCAGCTTCCGCGGGTCAGCTAAAAGATTGTATTGCCGAGCTTCAAAGCCAAGGTTATAAGATCCCTAACTATCCGGAAAATCCAACAACAGATGAAGAGAAAGAAATTCAAGCAAAATACAGCACATGTTTGGGCTCAGCAGTTAACCCTGTTTTGCGTGAAGGTAACTCCGATCGCCGTGCTGCGGTTGCGGTTAAGAAGTTTGCACAAAAAAATCCTCACAAGTTGCGTCCATTTGCCGCAAACTCCAAAGCGCATGTTGCGCACATGGAAGGCAAGGGCGATTTTTATGGTAATGAAAAATCGGTAACTCTTGATAAAGATCAAAAAGTAGTTATCGCTCTTAACGGTAAAGAGTTGAAAACAATTAATGGTGTCGCTAGCGAAGTACTTGACGGTACATTCATGTCAGTATCTGCACTCAAAGCTTTTTACAAGAAAACTATCGAAGATGCGAAAGCAAAAGATGTTATTTGGTCGCTTCACCTCAAAGCTACGATGATGAAAATCTCTGACCCTATCATGTTTGGTTATGGATTTATAGCATTTTTTGAAGATGTTTTTGCGAAATATGCAGATACTTTCAAAGAAGTTGGTGTGAATCCAAATATGGGTATGTCCGATTTGGAGAAAAAAATCAAAGGTCACGCTAAAGAGGCTGAGATCAAAGCCGCATTCCAAGCGGTAGTTGAAGCTGATGCCCCAAAAATCGCAATGGTTGATTCAGATAAAGGGACGACTAACTTCAATGCTTCTAATGACATCATCATCGATGCTTCCATGCCGGTAGTTGTGCGTGAGGGCGGTAAGCAGTGGGATAGAACAGGCGCTGCGCTTGAGACTGTTGCGGTTATTCCTGATTCTACTTACGGTATGTTCCACGAGGAGATGGTAGCTGATTGTGTTAAAAACGGTCAATACGATGTAGCCACTATGGGTACAATGCAAAATATCGGTCTCATGGCTCAAAAAGCGGAAGAGTACGGCTCACACCCGACTACATTTGAACTCCCCGAAGCTGGGACAGTAACCGTAACGGCTGAAGACGGTACAGTATTGATGAGCTTCGAGTGTGAAGCGGGTGATATTTGGCGTATGTCACGTGCAAAAGATATCCCTATTCGCGACTGGGTAAAATTAACAGTAGAGCGCACGCGCCTTGAAGGGATTCCGGCAGTATTTTGGTTGGATGAAAACCGTGCGCACGATGCGCAAATGATCAAAAAAGCTAAAACCTATTTGGCTGATTATGATACTGCCGGTTTGGATATCCAGTTTATGGATATCACTAGCGCTACTCGATTCACCAATGGCCGTATTCGTCAGGGGAAAAATACTATCGCTGTAACAGGGAATGTTTTGCGTGACCATTTGACTGACATGTACCCAATTTTGGAGCTTGGAACATCGGCTAAAATGCTCTCTATCGTTCCATTGTTGGCAGGTGGCGGATTGTATGAGACTGGTGCCGGCGGATCGGCTCCTAAGCATGTTGAGCAATTTGTAAAAGAGGGTCACTTGCGTTGGGATTCACTCGGTGAGTTCTTGGCGTTGGCTGAGTCTTTGCGTTTCTTGGGGCAAAAACACTCTGATGAGAAACTAAAAGCATTGACTGCCGCTCTTGATGTGGCCAATGATGGTTACCTTGATAACAACAAAGAGCCAGGTCGTAAAGCGGGTGAGCCAGACAACAAGGCATCACACTTCTTTTTGGCTCAATACTGGGCGAAAGCGCTTGCTGAAGGCAGTAATGCTGAGTTAGCTGCTAAATTCGCTCCCGTTGCTAAAGCGTTGATAGATAACGAAGCAAAAATCATGGAAGAGCTTATGGCTGTTGAGGGCAAACCACAAGATATCGGTGGTTATTTCAAGCCTGATGATGCTAAAGCTGAAAAAGCAATGCGCCCATCAGCGACACTTAACGCTATCATTGACGCTCTTTAATATTGCAGAACTCTTGAGAGAAAATTTTTCTTCTTTTAAGAGCAGAATATGCGTGAGAGATATACACACAAAAGGATGAGAGATGGGTAAAGGGAAAAAGGTTGCGATTATCGGCGCAGGGAATGTAGGCGCGACTATAGCCTATGCACTCGCCATGAGGGGATCATGCCACCGGATTGTATTGCGTGACAGGGATACGGAGATTGCCAAAGGAAAGGCGCTTGATATGTCACAAGCTGCCAACGCCGCTCGTCAGCATACAGTGGTGACAGTGGCTGAGGAGGCTTCTGGATTGGCAGGAAGCGATGTAGTGGTGATCACTGCAGGAAGTCCAAGAAGACCCGGTATGAGCCGAGATGATCTCTTGATGATCAATGCCGAAATCACCAAAGAGGTCATCGCAGATGTCAAAGAGCATGCCCCTAACTCCATCATCATCATGGTCTCCAACCCTCTTGATGTGATGACTTATATAGCGCTCAAAGAGAGCGGCTTCCCGCGAAAGAGAGTGATAGGAATGGCGGGTATTCTTGATAGCGCGAGAATGGCACATTTTATCCACGAAAAGATAGGCTACGGCTCAGGTCAGATCAGAGCATCCGTAATGGGCGGACATGGCGATGAGATGGTGCCGCTTCCGAAGTTTTCTACCGTTGCGGGCGTTCCTCTTTCGGATATACTCTCAGAAGATGAGATCCTTGAAATTGTCGAGCGTACCAAGCACGGCGGCGCAGAGATCGTAGGGTATCTCAAGACAGGCTCGGCATACTATGCGCCGGCAAAATCAACCGCCATCATGGTCGAAGCGATCTTGCAAGACACCAAACAGATTCATCCGTGCGCTGTTTTGCTTGAGGGGGAGTATGGTCACCATGATGTAGTGAGCGGCGTGCCTATAGTTATGGGTTCAGGCGGCGCAGAGAAAATCTTTGAAGTGACACTCAATGAGAGTCAAAAAAAGAAGTTTGCACAAAGTGTCCAATCGGTGAGAAAAATGATAGATACTTTACATGAGAAAAATTTTTTTGGAAAGGAGTAAATTTTGAGAGAAATAGCATTTGATGAAGTGGTGCAGGCTGTTAGAACGATGATCATGCATAGCGGCACAGATCTGCCGCAGGATACTTATGATGCCCTCAAAGAGGCAATGGAGACAGAGAAATCACCGGTGAGCAGAGAGGTCATTCGACAAATTCTCGAAAATGCCGATATAGCCAAGGATGAGAAGAGACCGCTCTGCCAAGATACCGGTCTTGCTGTCTTTTTTGTGAAAGTCGGTGATGAGGTCAAGATAGTAGGCGGTCTTTTGAAAGACGCTATCAACAAGGGTACAGAACTAGGATATACTGACGGCTACTTGAGAGCATCTACCTGTGAACCGTTCAGCAGGGCAAACCTCAAGGATAAGATCGGGTACAATCTGCCTGCAATCATCCATTTTGATATAGTCGCCGGCGATAAGATAGAGATCGAATACGCAGCCAAGGGAGGCGGTTCGGAGAATGTTTCCAGAGCGCGCGTTTTTGCGCCGGCAGCCGGAAAAGAGGGGATTGTTGAGTATGTCAAAGAGGTGATCTCAGACGCAGGCGGCAACCCTTGTCCTCCTATTACTATCGGTGTTGGGATCGGCGGAACCTTTGAGAAGGCGGTCATATCTTCAAAACATGCTCTTTTTAGAGATATTGGAAGCAAAAACCCTGATCCGGAGATGGATGAGCTCGAGCAGAGAATACTCGAAGAGGTCAATAAACTTGGAATCGGCGCTATGGGTATGGGAGGTACAAAAACAGCCCTATCGGTACATATCGAGTCAAATCCATGTCATATCGCCTCGCTTCCTGTTTCCGTCAATGTGCAGTGTCACTCATCAAGACATACGCATATCACCATTTAAGGAGGAGTATCGATGGCAACTTACAGCTTAACGACACCACTCAGCAGTGAAGATACAAAAAAACTTGTCGCTGGGGATACGGTGTTACTAAACGGAACAATCTATACCGCGAGAGATGCGGCGCATAAGAGATTGGTAGATCTTATCGAAGAGGGCAAAGAGCTCCCATTTGATCTGGAGGGGAGTATAGTCTATTTTGTCGGACCGACACCGCCCAAGCCGGGTGATCCGATCGGAAGTGCAGGTCCGACGACAAGCTACCGTATGGATAGCTACTCCCCTACACTCCTGCAGCATGGCTCCAAAGGAATGGTCGGCAAAGGAAAACGCAATCAAGCAGTAAAAGATGCTTGTGTTGCATACGACGGCATCTATTTCGGCGCAACTGGCGGTGCAGGCGCGCTATTGGGCAAAAAGATCACCTCCTCTGAAGTGATAGCTTATCCGGAACTTGGACCTGAAGCCATTCGTAAAATTACAGTAGTTGATTTCCCTGTTACTGTCATCAATGATACCAAAGGCAACGATCTCTATCAAATGGGTAGAGAGCAGTACGAAGTAAAGTAGATCTTCTATTAATACCCTATAATCATGGCAATCTTGCCATGTATTGATTATGAAATATCTTCTGTTTTATAGGC
>DZAQ01000048.1 GCA_022729615.1 Sulfurovum sp. | reverse complement strand
TTTTTAAGATGGTATCTGTTTGTGACTTAAAATTTATAGCTTAAATTAGCATAAACATATCGTCCCGGCTCATTCATGAGCATTTGATACCCTCCGCCTGTGATCAGTGTCAAATCCTCATATGTGTTTGAGATCGCATATGTTTTATCAAAAAGATTATCCACGCCCAGTGTCAACTCATAGGCATCTTTAAAGATTTTGCTTCCTTTGAGATTGATCACCCCCCAGCCGGCCAAGACCTGCTCCCCATTTTGAGAGTCCACATCATCCCATCTGCTTGCCGCGACCGCTTCTGCTTTGAGTTTGGCTGTGGCATCGTACTCATAGTTAAGTGCGACGATAAATTTCATAGGCGGGATTTCCGGCATATTTGTCTCGGTTTGTCCGGTGAGCGGATCCTCTTTTTCTCCCTTTTGAAAGGCAAGAGCACTATCGATATAGAGTGTATCCGTCACAAAATAACTTCCGCTGATCTCAAGCCCATAGAGTGTCGCATCCATATTCTCAAACATATTCTTTGTATTATCGGAGTTATAAAATATGAAATCCCCCAGCTTGCTATAGAAAAGTTTTGCTTTGAGCAGAGATTTTTCAAACTGCTTCTCCGCGCCGATATCAAATTCGGTATTGGTGGTCTGCTCAAGATCCGGAGTTCCCAACATCAAGCCGTCTTTTGCAAGCGAGTAGAGCTCTCTTGGGTCGGGCACCCTTGAGGAGCGCCCTATGCCGGCAAAGAGTTTCGTTGACTCATCACTCTGGTATGTGCCGAGCAAGAAACCGCCCAGCGCATTGTAGTCATTCTCTTGGTAGTTGCCGATATTGGGCTCCACTGTCGTATCGTCATATCTTGCGCCCAGAGTGATCTTGAACTTATCAAGTGCGATACCGTCTTCGACGAACAAACCTATATTTTTTGTATCCACATCAGGGATACTTGCCCCGATATACTTCTCATTAAAGCCATAGTATGCTCCATCCCAGTTGCGCAGACTATAGTCTAGACCGACTTTGACGGCATGATTCTCCCTCTCGAAGCTATTTGTTATTTTTGCTCCTGTCATATCGGTGGTGAGCGCATTTTCCATACGACTCGTTTTTGATGCCATTCTATAGTCATTACTCATCGGGTGCTCGACATCCGATTTGTACACCTGCAAGTCCAAAGATTTGGAATATGCGCCAAGGTCTTTTGCGGTATATTCAATATTATAAAGATTTGAGTCATCATACAAAGCGTCCATAGGCGAAGTCGGATAGAGGATATCGTCGCTTCTGTTGCCTATATAACTGAGTCTGACCTGCTGAGTGTCTGTGATATCCCAAAAGAGTTTTGCCATACCGGTTTTCTTTGCAAAGGCATCCATATCGCTATATTGCGGCTGGTATGCTTGAGACTTTAGTTTTTTGTCATGATCGGCATTGCCGTTGAGATTATGAGCGATGTAGTTGTTGACCTGCTCATAAAAGTTATTTCCGTCACCATCCTCATACTGTCCCCCTTTTTCTGCGGAGATCCCAAACAAAAAACGAAAGTTATCCACCCCGGCGCTCGCGTAGGCTGAAGCCTTTTGGTATCCCCAGCTTCCAAAATTGAGACTCACATCTCCGCTGAGCTCTTTTTTGGGTTTAAGTGTCACGATATCTATATCTGCGCTCAACACACCAAAATCCTCTACGCTAAATGGACCCTCATCCATCACGATGGTATCGATATTGTTTGCCAACACATGAGATATCGGAGGATCCATACGGTTGGGGCATGCACCGCACACCTTTGCGCCGTCTATCGTCACATTGATATTGTCCTTTTTTTGTCCTCTCACAATGACATCGTTTGAAATCCCGCTTCGGCGTACCAGTGAGACGCTTGGAGACTGCCTCATGAGCGCTTCTGCGACATCGGCCGATTTGATATCCTCCCCGCTTACATCTTTGAATACTTCCGCCTCGATAGGCGCCTCAACACTTATCGTTTCCAAATGCGTCTCAGCCGAATAGAGCATCGAAGCGCAAATGACCGATAGATACAATCCTTTTTTCATTCCTTCTTCCTTAAACCAATATAATAATATTGAACAATAGTAATAACTGTTTGTTAATTTAATGTTAAATCAGATTTTAGGGGAGGGTTTTATTTTTATCCCGGAAACATCTTGGGACAATATGGGGGATATTGCGAATATGCTATGAAGTTTCCAGTTGGGATAGGGAAGTATCGCATAGAAGTGTTAATTGTCCGTTAAGATAGAGACTCTTTGATGATCTGTTTCAAATCTAGCTTGACAAGAGTGCCAAAACCCTGCCGTGACTCAAAGGTTATCGCGATCGCGCTAGCATCACAATAGCTCTTTACGAGCGCCAATCCAATCCCCTCGCCCTGCTGAGAATTGTCCGCCTGATAATATCTCTCAAATACCTTCACCAGCTGCGCCTCATCCATCCCGACACCTCTGTCTTGGATCCACAGCACACCCGCTTTGGTCGAAATAGTTATTGGGGTACTTTTGTCACTATACTTCATCGCATTTGAAAGAAGATTGTCGATCATCTGCTCAAACCCAATTTTATCGGCCCACAAAGTAAGATCGGCAACTGAAATCTCAAAAGGATTACGGCCAAATACCCTAAAAACATCAACACGCTCTTCGATAAGCGCAGCCAATGAAAACTGCTCCCTCTCGATGGTATGCAGCTCTTTGTTGATCATATAGACCAACTCTTCATAGAGCCGCTTAAGACGGAGCGAAGCGTGCTCTATGCGATCGATTCTCTTGAGTGATTTTTCATCTGCAGATCCTTTTTTGAGCATTTTCGTATTCGCATCGATCGTAGCAAGCGGGATATTGAGTTCGTGGAGTATCTCCTTGCTTAGGTGCGCAAATTTGGCATCCATCTCCCATTTTGGACTCAACAAATCACTCGAAAGCAGATAGCCCATCGCAAAGGCTATCAAGCCGATCCCTATGGCTGCGACCAAAAAATTCCCTGCATTAAAGCCATAAGCAGCCAGAAACCCAAAGAGCGCGCTCAGCAACAAAAGAACACTCAAGAGATAAACAAATGCGGCAAACAGAAGATTGCTCTTGTTTTTTGGCTTGAAGTCATAAGCGGATGATTTTTTCATGGGATTTTTATGAGAATGAGATAAAACGGTAGCCTACTCCGCGGATATTCTCGATATTTTGCGGAAAAAGCTTTTTGAGCTGTGCGATATAGACGCGGATCGAACCCTCGCTCGCCTCTTCGCTTGCCGCCCAGAGACGATCTTTGATCTCTTCGGTTGTCACGATGGAGTTCTCTATCGTTACAAGAAGCTGCAGCAGTTCGACGACTTTTCTAGTCATATCAACCTCGGCTCCATCCCGATAGAGACGCTTCTTTATGATATCCAATTGATACTCGCCTACATCCACTCTGTTACTGCGTACCTGCCGTCTCAAAACCGCTTCGATGCGCAGCAGCAGCTCATCGAGATCTACAGGCTTTTTGATATAGTCATCCGCGCCTCTCGCAAATCCTTCACGCAAAGAGTCTTTGTCGCTTCGAGATGTTATGAAGATTGCGGGGGTCTGATCACTGCTCTCACGCAGTTTTTGCAAAAGATCAAAACCGCTCTCATAGGGAAGATTGACATCCAAAAG
This sequence comes from Sulfurovum sp., assembly GCA_022729615.1. Classification (GTDB taxonomy): domain Bacteria; phylum Campylobacterota; class Campylobacteria; order Campylobacterales; family Sulfurovaceae; genus SZUA-451. Next base: position 5,339 of record DZAQ01000048.1, on the reverse strand, counting down.
GTAGAGATCATATTTATGTTCGAAAGCAAGTTCAAGCGCCGTATAGGGATCATAAGCATAATCTATCTTGTACCCCTCCTCCTCTAAGAAATCTTGCAATGTCTCATTGAAGAGCTTGTCATCCTCAAGCAGTAAAATATGAGCAGACATTACATCAACATTCCGCCGTTGACCTTGAGCGTCTCTCCGGTAATGTAACTCGCATGGTCAGAGAGCAAAAAAGCAACTGCCTCGGCCACCTCTTTTGGGGTGCCAAACCTCCCCAGAGGGATCTTGGATACAAAAGCCTCTTTGATCTCCTCCCCCAGAACTTCTGTCATCTCAGTTGCGATAAACCCAGGCGTAATCGTATTGAACCGTACGCTCCTAGTAGCCCCTTCAAGAGCGAACGACTTGGTCATCGCGATCGTGCCGCCTTTGCTTGCCGCATAATTTGTCTGCCCAACATTGCCCGTCTCTCCGACAATAGAGGCGATATTGACGACTGCTCCGAAGCGCTTTTTGCTCATCGCCTTGAGCGCTTCGCGGCATCCTATAAAGGTTGATTTGAGATTGGCATCTATCACGGACATGAAATCAGCCTCTTTCATACGAAGCGCCAGCTTGTCATTTGTGATGCCGGCATTATTGACCAGATAGTCCAATCCGCCATCAGCCTCCACAATCGCTCCGATACCCTTTACAAAAGCCTCTTCCGAGCTCACATCAAAGCCTATAGTTTCAGCGCTCCCGCCATTTGCTTCGATCATCGACTTGACCCGTGCCGCCTCTTCTTCGCCGCTGCGATAGTTGATCCACACCTTTAGACCCATCTCGCCAAGCTGCAAAGCGATCTGCGCTCCTATTCCCCTGCTTGCCCCCGTCACCAATACATTTTTACCTGAAAATTTCATTTTTCTCTCTCGCTTTATTTTGACTATCTACTTATCATCGCACAAAAAAAGCCTGTTTTTGATGCGTTCAAACTCCGCATAATCCTTATCGCTGATCTTGCCCGAATAGATAATATGGTTAAATTGATCCATTATGCGCATTTTGCTCAATTTGTCATCACAAAGCGCTTGATTGATCACCTCAAGATGCTCATCGATATCATACTCCTCTTCTATGGCTTGATGTAAAAACTTTTTTGCCTCTTCAGGATCACAATCAAAATCCTGCTTCATAAGCTTACAAAAAAGAGGCGCATTCTTCTCAATATCGCGCTTATCCATTTTGATGATATGTGCAAGAAGTGTGGCAACCGACTTCTTAATCGTATCTTTCATGACATCACCCCTGTTTTGTATTTTTCAAATTATAGCCAAAAATGTCCAAAGAGCGTGTTCACTCTCAAAAAGCGCTAAAATAGCGGTGCATCCATCTCTTGTGGTATCTCGATCCCCATCAATTTCAAAACTGTCGGCGCGATATTATTGAGCCCCTTACCTTCCTTGACACTCTCAACGCCATCCGCAAGGATAAAGCACCAGACATCCCCTACGGTATGATTGGTCAAAACATGCCCCTCACTATCCATCATCTCTTCACAGTTGCCATGGTCAGAGGTTATGATGACGGCATAATCCCTCTGCCTTGCCTTTTCGATGATCTTGCCAAGCTCCGTATCTACAGCCTGTACCGCCAGCTTTGCCGCCTCGAAGTTCCCCGTATGTCCCACCATGTCACCATTGGCGAAATTCACAACTACAAAATCATACGATGCGTCCATGGCGTTTCGCACCGCTTCTCCGACCTCAGGCGCACTCATCTGGGGCTGCAGATCATAAGTTTTGACCTTCGGGCTTGGGATCAGCACACGGCTCTCCCCCTCATAAGGCTCTTCGATGCCGCCGTTAAAAAAGAAGGTGACATGGGCATACTTCTCTGTTTCAGCCGTATGCAGCTGAGTGAGTCCTGCCTTGCTTATCACCTCCGCAAGAGTATTTTTGGGCGCATCTTTGGGGAACAGAACCGGATAAGGAAAACTTGCATCATACTGCGTCATGGTTGCGATAGAAAGAGGGATAGCTCTTCGCTCAAATCCAAAAAATGCTTCATCTCCGAGTGCGGTGGTGATCTCTCGCGCTCTATCGCTGCGGAAATTCATCATGATGACGGCATCACCCTCCTGCATCCCTTCGTACCCCTCAAAGGCAGTCGGCACGATAAACTCATCCGTCTCATTTTTGGCATAGCTCGCATCAATATACTCTTTAGGATCCAATGATGTCTGCGGTTTCCCCTCTGCGATCGCGCGATACCCCTGCTCGACTCTCTCCCACCTATTGTCTCTATCCATAGCATAGAAACGCCCGCCGACAGTAGCGATCGAAATCATTTCACTACTGATAGCCTCGATTTGCGCGAGATACTCTTTGCTAGAAGTGGGACTCACATCACGCCCGTCAGTGATCAGGTGCAAGAATACCCTTTTGCCTCTTTTTTCTGCCAATTTTGCGAAACCGATGATGTGTTCGATATGCGAATGCACGCCCCCGTCGCTCACAAGACCCACCAAGTGGACTCTTTGGCTCTTGTCGAGTGTCTCGTTGAGCGCTTTGTTTGACTCGATAGAACCATCTTTGAGCGCCAAAGATATCTTCACTAGGTCTTGGTAGAGAATCCTGCCGCTCCCGATCGCCATATGCCCCACTTCGGAGTTGCCCATCTGCCCCTCGGGCAGACCGACACTCAATCCATGCGTTGCTATCAGAGCCTTTGGTGTCTCAGCAAGGAGCCGGTCATAGGTAGGTTTGTGTGCGTCCTCAAAGGCATTACGCCGACTATTTGGCTTGTATCCGATCCCGTCAGTTATCACAAGGAGTGTCTTTCGTGCTCTCATTGGCTCTTTCCCCTATCTTAATTGAAATCATTGTAAAATACTCATTATCATTAAAATAAGGTAGTATTCAATGTTGCCACTATTATATCAATATTTTGATATCAATCTCTTATCGTACATCACTGTACGCGCCGGTATCGGATTTATCATAGCTTTTGGCTTGACACTCATTATCTATCCCAGGTATATCGCATGGGCGATCGCCAAAAAAGCAAATCAGCCTATCAGCAAATATGTCCCTGGGCACAACAGCAAACGCCATACCCCCACGATGGGCGGGGCTATATTTTTGCTTGCCACCGTGATCGCGGTCTTGGTGAGCGCTGATATGACCAATCCCTATATCGTGACCGGACTGGTCGCTATCATTGGATTTGGTCTGATCGGACTCAAGGACGATTTGGGCAAAGTGCTCTCAGGCAACAATCTCGAGGGGTTGACCCCCAAGGCAAAACTGCGGTTACAGCTCCTTGTCGGAACCCTTGTTATCGCGATGCTCCTCTATGCCGGCTTTCCTACGACACTCTATGTGCCGTTTGTCAAAACTCCGCTTTTTGATATGGGATATCTTGCCATCCCTTTTTGGATACTGCTCTTTCTCGCCACCAGCAACGCCGTCAATCTCACGGATGGCTTAGACGGTTTAGCGGCAGTCCCCTCCGTCATCGCTTTGGGCACACTTGGAATTGTGGTGTATGCCACAGGACACGCCATTATCAGCGATTACCTCCTCATCCCCAACATCAAAGGAGTCGGAGAGACAACCATCATCGCTGCAAGTTTCACCGGCGCTCTTCTTGGTTTTCTCTGGTACAATTGCCATCCTGCCGAACTTTTTATGGGCGATACGGGCAGTCTCTCTATCGGCGGCGTGCTTGCCTATCTCGCTATTCTTTGCAAAAGCGAAATTTTGCTTATCCTTATCGGGTTTGTTTTTCTCATTGAAACTCTCTCAGTGATCATCCAAGTTGCCAGCTTCAAACTTCGAGGCAAGCGCGTCTTTCTTATGTCGCCGCTCCACCACCATTTTGAACTCAAAAAATGGGCTGAGAATAAAATCATAGTACGATTTTGGATGATCGCTCTCATTGCCAATGTGCTCGCCCTCATCACATTCAAATTTCGATAAACACCCAAAGGAAGCATAGTGAACCATCCGATCAAACCGACACTCTTTGGCTACGGCATCACCACAAAAGCGATCGCCCATCGGCTTGGAGGCGGCTGTATATTTTTTGATGACAAGATCCAAAAGGAATTCATCGACGAAGAGGGCAACCACATCTTCCCTTCATCCCAATTTGATCCGCAAAAGAGTCTATTGGAAGTGACCACGCCGAGCCTCAAACCAAACAATCCACTCATTCAAAATGCCCGAAATCTTCTCAGTGAATATGACTATTTTCTCGTCTCTGACCACTCCCCCATCAAGAGACCTCTCCCGTTTACGATATGGATCAGCGGCACAAACGGCAAAACCACAACCACGCAGATGCTGACCCATATTCTAGAAAAAAGAGGTGCGCTCAGCGGGGGCAATATCGGTACTCCTTTGGCGGATCTCGATCCAAATGCTCCAATTTGGGTACTAGAGACAAGTTCATTCACGCTGCATCATACCAAAGCCGCATCCCCAAATATCTACCTTTTGCTCCCGATCACCCCCGATCATCTCGATTGGCATATGGATGAAGGGAGTTATGAGAGCGACAAACTCAGACCGCTAAAAACTATGAGGGAAGGGGAGCTCGCACTTGTGCCAAAAGGGCTCGATCTTCCCAAAACAGATGCCTTTGTAGTCGAATATGATTCTATCGATTTTCTTGCCAACTATTTCAATATTGATCCTGCACAGATCAAATTCAAAGCCGCCTTCCTCGAAGATGCGATGCTCGCACTCGCCATCACAAGGGCGCTCTTTGACGAGGTCGATTATGAGCGCATCAACAGCTTCAAGCTTGACGCGCACCGCCAAGAGGAGCTCAGAGATGCCAAAGGCCGACTATGGGTCAACGACACCAAGGCGACCAATATCGATGCCGCCATCCAAGCGCTCAAGGCGTATGGAGAGCTTGAGATCCATCTCATCGCCGGCGGAGATGACAAGGGGGTAGATCTCGCTCCATTTTTTGAGGCAATGCGAAGCTACACCCTTCATCTCTATACCATCGGCTCCAACAATGACAAACAGCTTGCCCTGGCCAAAGAGTACGGGATAGAGGCGACAAGCTGCGGGAGACTTGAAGAGGCAGTCAAGGCGATCGACAAAAGGCTTGACTCCAAAGGGGTCGGTCTCCTCTCTCCTGCCGCCGCCAGCCTCGATCAATTCAAATCCTATAAAGAGCGCGGGGAGCTATTTATGAAAATAGTCAATGGTTTAAGATAGTATTAATATTGCTATGATATAATTTCATCTCACTTCACCAGGCTCTGTAGCTCAGTCGGTAGAGCAAAGGATTGAAAATCCTTGTGTCGGCGGTTCGATTCCGTCCAGCGCCACCACCCACAAAGTCCC
>DZAQ01000176.1 GCA_022729615.1 Sulfurovum sp. | reverse complement strand
ATTAAATCCCTGCTGATTTGCAGCAGTTTTTGATCCTCTCGACGATAGAGGGATCTTCGAGAGTGGATGTATCTTGGGTGATCTCTTCGCCTCTGGCAAGAGCCCTGAGGATACGGCGCATTATCTTGCCGGATCTTGTCTTGGGCAGGTCAGGCACGAAGATCATAGAATCACATAACGCGATCGCTCCGATCTCCTTTTTGATCACCTCATTGATCTCTTGAACCATGCTCATCTCTTCAGCTATCGTATCTTCGCTTTTGAGCACCACATAAGCGAATATCCCCTCCCCTTTGATAGGATGCGGTTTGCCGACGACGGCTACTGCTGCCACATTGGGATGCTTTTTGATCGCTGCTTCTACTTCGGCTGTGCCCATTCTATGACCGCTGACATTGATGACATCATCTGTTCGGCCCGTGATAGTAATGTAGCCGTTTTCATCTACGATAGCGCCGTCACCTGTGAAATAGACTGCTTTACCGTCCACGCTGCAATCACCAAAATAGGACTTGACAAACCGCTGCGGATCACCCCAGATATTACGGATCATACTCGGCCACGGCTTCGTGATGCACATCAACCCTTGCTCTCCGGGTGCGGCCGGCTTCCCTTCGGCATCCAGCACTTTGGCGATGATACCGGGCAGCGGGAGCGTAGCGCATGCCGGTTTGATCGGCGTAGCCCCAGGCAAAGGAGTGATCACATGCCCGCCCGTCTCAGTCTGCCAATAGGTATCGACGATCGCACATTTGGAGTCGCCGATCTTCTCATAATACCACTTCCAAGCCGGAGGATCGATAGGCTCACCGACGGTTCCAAGTATTCTAAGTGAGCTTAGATCATATTTGTCAGGTTCATCCTCGCCCATTTTATGCAAGAGTCTGATAGCTGTAGGGGCTGTATAGAATTGGTTGATCTGATACTCTTCGACCATCTTCCAGCATCTTCCGGCATCCGGATATGTCGGCACTCCTTCGAACATCACGGTCGTAGCGCCTGCTGCGAGCGGTCCATAGACGATATAGGTATGCCCCGTGATCCAGCCTACATCGGCCGTGCACCAGTAGGTATCGTTCTCCTTGAGGTCAAAGACCCACTCCATCGTCATCTGCGCCCAGAGGATATACCCTGCGCTTGAGTGCTGCACCCCTTTTGGTTTGCCGGTACTCCCTGATGTATAGAGAAGAAAGAGGGGGTGCTCACTCTCCACGATTTCCGGTTCGCACTTGACAGATTCATTTTTGATGAGCTCCAAATAGGCATAATCACGACCCGCCTCCCAATGGATCTCTTCACCGTTGCGCTCCACCACACAGACATTCTTGACGCATTCGCACCCGTAGCTGAGCGCTTCATCTACGACAGGCTTGAGCATATAAGGCTGACCTTTTCTGAAAGCGCCATCGGCTGTCACCACAAGCTTCGCCTCAGCATCGATGATCCTATCCCTGAGCGCCTCGGCAGAAAACCCTCCGAACACAACAGAGTGGATAGCGCCCAGTTTGGCACATGCGAGCATCGAGATAGCCGCTTCGGGGATCATCGGCATATAGAGTACGACTCGGTCGCCTTTTTTGATGTCAAATTGATTTCTGAACATATTGGCAGTTTTGTTGACCTCATAATAGAGCTCACGATAGGTCAAAACCCTCTGATCGCCGTTATCGCCTTCAAAGATGATCGCCGCTTTATTTTTCTTGGTCGCAAGGTGTCTTCCGAGGCACTGATATGCCACATTGAGCTCACCGCCCTCGAACCATTTATAAAATGGCGCTTCGCTCTCATTGAGTACGGTATCAAACGGCTTGAACCAATCTATCTTTTCTCTCGCATAATCCCCCCAAAAACCCTCATAGTCCTCGTTGGCTTTTGCCATGAGCGCATGGTACTCCTCCATGCTCTTGATCGCAGCATTTTGGGCAATTTCGGGATGGGGTTGATATAACTCTTGTAGCATTTTTGCTCCTTGCTATTTAATTGTATTAGTGTAGCACAGATTCAAAAATGTTTTATATAAAAATCTTTATAATAAGAGTAATTTACTCCTATTTGTTACTTTATGAAAATATGAGTCCTAAAATATCTCGATCTTCTCTACCACATCCAGACCAAATCCGCTCAGTCCGACATACTCTGTCTCTTTAT
>DZAQ01000175.1 GCA_022729615.1 Sulfurovum sp. | reverse complement strand
GAAAAACGCTTTGAAGCTTGGATTGAGGTATGGACTCATATTGGAGGATTATCAAACAGTGTTTGTGAAAATAATGGAGCAGGGCAGGCTTATCAGGCTTGATGAGAATATCTACTCTACACACGCTATCGTTGAAGCAGAGAGGAATGTTATAGCCTCCATCATTCAAGGCAAAGAGGCTTTGAAGCCATATGCGGAAGATGAGTATGAAGTTGAAACATTCATTGATACACACTATTCCAATATGACCCAAGGGCAAAGAGATATGCTTAGCGGCGTGCTTGCCTCAAAAGATCAGTTTATGGTGGTGCAAGGAGATGCCGGTACAGGCAAGACCTACGCGGTATCAGCCATCAGAGAGTATTTATCAATGCACAATAAAACCACACAAATAATAGGACTCTCATTCACAGGCAAAGCGGCACAGTCACTTGAGGATGAGGGAGGAATATCCGCATCAACGCTGCATAGTTTCCTCTACAAAGAGGAAAAGAGACAAGATGATATCTCTCAAAAAAGATTGCTCATAGTCGATGAATCCGGTATGGCGGGCAGTTTGCAGATATCCAGACTCATTGAGATCGCAAAGAAAAACAGTGACAAAGTAGTCTTCATAGGCGACACCAAGCAGTTCTCCTCTATCGCTGCCGGGAATATCTTTTTGGATATGCAAAGATACGGCGCTAAAACGATCTATATGAGTGAGGCAAAGCGTCAGAAATCCGATCACGCCAAAGGTATAGTCAGAGCAGTCAAGGCTAGGCGGATCGAAGAGGCGATGGATATCCTTGAAAAAAGAGGCTCATTTGTGGAAATGGATCAAGAGGAGGCGATAGAGATCATCGCGCAAAACTATAGCGATATCTATCCATCGATTGACCCTCTCAGTGATGAGCTCATCATCGCCTCAAGAAATATGGACCGTATCAAGATCAATGCAAGGATAAGAGAAACTCTTGGCAAAGCAGGCAGTGGTGAAGAGCATATAGTCAAAGAGCTTGTATCTCAAAATGGAGTCGGAAGGTATTTCACCAAGGGGATAAAAGAGGGGATGATCATCGTCCCATCCAAAGTTCCTATGACCAAAAACGGCGCAGAGTACCATATCAAGAGTATCATTGATGAGAGGCATATTGAGATTGAAGCCTCTAGCGGCAAAAGTGTTGTGATCGACTTTTACCAATACAGCCAACAGTGCCAGATATACAAGGAGATGAAAAAGGAATTCGCCCCCGGTGATACGATCATCTTCACAAAGAATGCAAATATCACACACAATACCAATGTCAAAAACGGAGAGAGGGCAGTGATCCAAAGCATACAAAACGGGATGATCGAAACCACTAATGGGAAAAAGATCGATCTTCAAGATATGAACTTCATCGACTACGGCTATGCGATCACCGATTTCAAATCACAAGGCGCCACAACCAAAAATGTAACTATCTTCGCAGATGCCCAAATGGCTTCTATGGAGTCATTCTATACGCAGGTGACACGAGCCAAAGAGAATATAACGGTCTACACTTCCAACAAAGAGGAGATGATGGCGAACTTGACAAAAGCCAAAAAAAGACAATCCACACTCGCGTATACCGCCAAAGATATGGAAATTGCAGCAGAGAACATAGCAAGAAATGAAATAGCAGATTCTTTTCGAGGAGCGGGAGGGAATCTAACAGCCCTGCAAGGCAAGCTCCAAAAGGCAGCACAAAGACTAGGTTTGCCAAAGAGGGAGAGTTCCCATAGAGGCAATATGGATAGCTTGTTCAATAATATCAACTCACTGATCCAAAAGATCGACCTTACTATAGATAAATTCAAAATGAAAATCGAGCAAAGACGCAAAGATATTCAAAAGAGAGACGGAATAACAGAATCGGTCTTTTTAGAGTTTCCAAAAATGGACGATGAAGAGCAAACCATACACTCATCTATCAAGATGAAATTTTAATAGGAGCAAAAATATGGAAAAAATACTAGAAGAGATCAGAGCGCTCAAAGCACAACAAGCTGCAACCAACAATTTGATCATCGAGCAAGGGAAGCAAAACGCGATGATACTTGCTATACTCAAAGAGCTTGTAAAAGAGTTGCAGGAAAAAAGCAATGATCAGGAAGATTTGGTTGTGGGGGTAATGCAAAGGCTTGATAGTGTTGTTGGGAAATTGGGT
>DZAQ01000047.1 GCA_022729615.1 Sulfurovum sp. | reverse complement strand
GTCAAAATCTTCAAACTGACCAAAAATAAGCTATAATTCATATCAAGCCGCAACAAATCGGAGAAATCATGACAACAAACAAGATAGAACTTTTTGCCTACTACCTCAAAAAAGCACTCACCATTCAAGAGCTGGAGAGTGCAATTGGTACAAAATTTAAAAAATCAATAGAAGCTACCTATTATGCTCAAATCGATGATGGTATTATCACCTATACTCAATTTAATGTCATTACATTCATCGGGATAGCAAAAGGAAGGATTGATACTATTCTTCGCTCCTTGGGGAATATCGATAAACTCGATAGTATATATCAAGACTACCCTATTGTAATTAGACCCGATTTGGAGAAGAGTTTTGCTGTCGATAATGACAAAATTACACTCAGAGTGTACAACATCATCAATCTCGTCATTATCTCTTATGTAATTTCACAAAGTGTCGCGCTTGAAGTGTATGAAAACAAACTCTTAGACTACTATGGCAAAAGCCGTGAATTGATCGAATCATCTGGAACATATTCGATGTTCAAACATACCACTTTGGCAAAGTTTGCGAAAGAGCTTGTTTTGGTACGGCACGATATCCTCATGGATCTCTACCTGCTTGATAAGCCGGATATTTTGTGGGATGATCAAGAGACTGAGCTGCTTTATAATGAACTAGCGCGCTCTCTTGAACTCAAAGAGCGTTTTGAGATAGTTGAGTATAAAATCAATAGTATCAAAGATGATATCGTCATCATGATGGATTTGACCAACCATAGCCACAGCTCTTTTTTGGAGTGGATCATTATCGTGCTTATCGCGATAGAGATATTGATGACGATCATGGAGTGGATAGGACTGAAATAGTCTCCGGTCATCTCAGCAGATAACCCCGCCTCCAAGGAGTTTTTTGCCATCATAAAAAGCGGCTATCTGCCCTTTGGCGAGACCAAATACCGGCTCTTTGAGATTGACGACTGCCCTATCATCTCTGATCGCAACATGCGCTTTGACGGCTGTGGTACGGTAGCGCACTTTGACCTCACACTCAAAATCGCTCAGCTCTTCAAAAAGATTTAGATTTTTTGCTTCGAAGTGTGTTGCTTCTAGCAAATCTCTCGTTCCTACGACTATTTGATTGGTATCGGGTTTGATCCCCAATACAAAGTGCGGATCGTGGGCTCCATTGACGAAAAAGCCTCTTCGCTTTCCGATAGTATAGTGCATATAGCCCTTGTGGCTGCCCACTATATTGTTATTGGCGTCCAATACCTCTCCGGTCATATCGATATTCATGTGCTTTTCGAGAATTTCAGTGTAGTCATTTTCGACAAAACATATCTCAGAACTCTCTTTTTGAGTCGCGATATCTTGGAGCGCCTCGATCTTGGAGGCAAATGCTTTCACATCCTCTTTGAGCCAATCTCCCAAGGGGAAGATAAGCTTAGGCAGAACCTCTTTTTTGACCTGGCAAAGGAAATAGCTCTGATCTTTCTCCATATCGTCCGCCATATAGAAATAGTCTCCGTCACACTTGACATAGTGTCCCGTAGCAACTGCATCAATACCCATACTCTGAGCGAAATCGACCATTTTGCCAAATTTGATCGTACGGTTGCACATCACGCAAGGGTTGGGCGTGAGTCCCTCTTTGTAGCTTTCGACAAAATAGTCATAGACCTCTTTGGCAAAATCATCTCCCAAATCCAAAAAATGCATCTTGATGCCGAGATATGCTCCTACTCTCTTTGCCCTGGAGAAATTGGTCTCATGGTACCCCTCTTTGTGGTGGAGCTTCATATAGACACCCTCTACGGCATATCCCTGCTGTTGGAGCAGTATGGCAGTTACGGTAGAGTCCACGCCCCCGCTCATCCCCACTAAAACTCTTTTTTTTGCGCCATTATCTTGCATCTATGATATCTTTTTGATCTCGATCGCGATATATTCATCCAATCGCACAAGATCGCCGTAGAGAGACTTCTCGCCCTCCATGGTGATCTTGGCTGCATGCTCACCAAATGGGGTCAATTTGTGCAGTGTACCGCTTCCAAAATCCCTCTTGTCGATTTGACCAAGTGAGATTTTTGTAATATTATATTTTTTACTATTAAATTTCATTTTACGACTTTTTTCTGTGCCGATGATCAATATAGAGGGTGTGCCGCACTCCACCCCATAAAGACCATTCGCGATCACCTCTTGCTCTGACGATACAACCTCTACTCTGAGCTCTTTGATAGGAAGCATCAATATATCGCCCACGCCTATCTCTTCTATCGATGACTTTTTGACCTCAAAAGGCGACAGCAGCACCTCAAGGAGATTTTCAAGATTGGTTTGTCTCACAAGATTTATGAGTCTATTCGCTTGTGTATCAGCCATTGGATTGTTCACCTTTGTCATCATCCAGGTCGCCGACAAACCTTCCCAAAAGATACTCTTTGTCTGCGACGACGAGATCATCAGGCACCTCTTGACCTACACAAAAATAGCTCAGTGGCGTCGGATACTCCAAAAGATAATTCACAACAGGACCCAAATGCTTCGTCTCATCAAATTTGCTCAAGATAACACTATCGAAATTGAGAAAAGAGAAGGCATTGTGGATCTCTAAAATATCTTCGTATTTGATAGTTGCCGCGACGACCAGGACAACCTCGATCTTTTGGGATGGCTCACTGTTGAGATACCCAACCGTTTTGACCATCTTGCGCGTATCATAAGGAGACATTCCGGCAGTATCGATAAGTACGACATCATATTCGCTGAGTTTTGGAAAGAGATCTTTGAATTGCGATGCACTGCCAATAGTGTAGTAGTGCAGCTGCATAATATCAGCATAGTGCGCCAACTGTTCAAATGCCCCTACTTTGAAGCTATCGAGATTGATAAGCGCCACCTTGTAGTGACCCTCCAATATATAGGCATACCGCGCCGCCAGTTTGGCGATAGTCGTCGTCTTCCCTACTCCTGTCGGACCGATGAGCATCATCACCTTTTGTCCTGAGAACTCCTCCTCTTTTGTTTGGATCTTCGCATCGATCTCTTCGAGGAGATAGGCTATCAAAAGCTCCTCATCATCGGCAACAGGGGTATTGGCAAGTGATTTGAGAACATCAGAAACCCACTCCGGAGAAATACCTTTGCGTTTGAAGCGCTGCTTGACTCTCTCGATCGCACTCTCTTCATCCTTGTGGCTAAAAATAATACTCTGCTTCATCTGCGCTATTTGATCGCGCAGCTGTGACAACTCCTTTTTGAGACGATCCTCTTCATTCGGTGCCGCCTCTGCGTCCAAGAAGCGTTCTCTCGAGACTCCTATTTTGATCTCACTATTCATCTTCTCATCTTCGGCATATCGGATCTGCTTTGCCGAGATCAAAATAAAATCACTGCCGTACTTCGTCTTGGCTAGAGCATAAGCATCTTGGGGCGTCGATCCAACCAGCGTGACCTCTATCATCTTCTGCCTTTCATATGTTTTAATGGTATCAAAACTGAATTACGGTGCATCCATTCAGAATGCGGGATAGTCAACTCCGCACTTTGCATCTGAAGGTCATCATAAAATATAATATCCAAATCGAGTGTCCGGGGACCATCTTTGAGAGCCCTCACTCTGCCAAATCGCTTCTCCGCGCGCAGCAAAAAACCCAAAAGCTCCCTCGGTGTCAGTGAAGTGCTTACCAGCAGCAAAGAGTTATAAAAATATGGCTGCTCCAGATATCCAAAAGGAGGATTACGCAAGATCGGCGCACTTTGCAAGAGTGTCACCTCTTTGGTTCTGCGCAAAAACCAATGAAGGTGCTCAAAACGCCTCATGACATCTCCTATATTTCCGCCTACACCGATGAGCGCTTTGTGTTTTCGCCTCTTTGGTCTTTCATCACTCTCTATCCAGTAGGGATGGTGCGCAGTTTTTATCAAAGTGAAGCGTCGATCATGCAGACTTCTCTTGATCACAGCACGACCCCTCTTCCTTTGACCATCGCCACCATATCTTCGATACGGATCCCAAACTCATCCGGAATGTATATACCCGGCTCGATCGTAAAAACCATCCCATCTTCTATGATAGCCTCAGATCGAGACGAGATCAAGGGAAGCTCATGGATATCCAGCCCCACTCCGTGCCCCGTGGAGTGGACAAAATAGCTTCCAAAACCGGCCTTCTCGATCACCTCACGCGCGATGGCATCTACCTTTTTTGCCTTCATGCCGCTCTTGCACTTCTCAATGGCGCTGTCATGGGCTTTCAAAACCGCGTCATAGGCTTTTTGAATCTTTTTATCCGTGAAGTTTTGATGCGTCTCAAACAAAAAATTATCCTCTGCAAAAACCGTCCTTGTCCGGTCAGAACAGTAGCGCTCATATTTGAGTCCTGCATCCACCAAAAGAAGATCCCCCCTAGAGAGTCTGCTCTCAGTCGGCAGAGCATGAGGTTTGGCGGCATTGGCATTGAGGGCGACTATAGGATCAAAACTCAGATCGAAAGAGCCAAAATCACTCAAAATCGATTTGGCGGTATAGGTCAAAAGATATTCATCCTCGCCAAATCCATGTTTGCTGATCTCCTTGGCAAGCGCATCAAATGCTTTTTTGCCGTATTTAGCCGCCTGCTCGAGGATCAAAAGCTCTTCACTGCTTTTGATCATTCGCTTTTTTTTGGAAAAATCCGGCATCTGCTTGAAGGTAACGCTGCTCTTTTCGCTCAGTTTTTCAAAAGCCTGCACACTCCACTCTTTTGGGTCGAAAAGGAGCTTTTTGAGTTTGGATTTTTTGATCAATTTGCGCGCAGTATCAATGATATCTCTACTTGCTACGACTTGAGCGGAAATGATTTTCTCTTTCGCCTCCAAGGTATAACGGCTGTCGGTGATGAAATAGGCTTCCAAACCGCACCGCAGGTAGATTGCATTGTCGCAGCTATACCCGCATTCATAGTAGAGCGCATTTTCATTTTTGAGGATATAGTTCAATTACTTTCCTTGTTGAATATTGCCATTTTTTCGAAAGATACTACGCTTGCTCTTGTGTCTTCTTCTGTGCCTGTCGCGCTTGTTTGAACGCGCTGACTTCACTGAGAAGCTGCATGATGCCTATCATCGCTAGATGGTATCCAAAGGGTCCCATTCCCATGATCTGTCCTGCACATACAGGCGCGATGAGGGACTTGTGTCTAAACTCTTCTCTTTGGTGGATATTGGAGAGATGGACTTCGATAGTGGGGATCTGTACGGCACTGAGCGCATCACGGATGGCTATGGAGGTGTGCGTATAGGCTGCCGGATTGATGATGATCCCGTCTGCGTCCCCCAAACACTCTTGGATACGATCGACGATTTCGCCCTCAAGATTGCTTTGGAAAAACTCGATCTCCAACTTGTTTTGATCTGCAAAGCCCTTCATTTGCGCATGAATATCTTCTAGCTTCATAGGACCATATATATTTTTCTCTCGAATCCCAAGCATATTCAAATTTGGACCTTGGATCACGACTATTTTCATTTTTTGCCTTTTTGATTAATTTGGATATTATTCTATCCAAGATAAGATTAATACTCAAACCAAAGGGAGGAGTTCATTGCAAATCATCTCTCCTGATTATCTCTCTATTGACGGCGAGTACAAAAAAGGCTATAGCGTCGCTTTTGATGAGCAGATCCGCGCTGTAGGAGTGACGGAAGATATCCTCAGCCTCTATCCGAAAAGCGAACATATCGCCACACCGCCTCACAGTGTGCTCTATCCAGGATTTATCAACACCCATGTGCATCTTGAGTTTTCGGGCAACTCTACGACACTTCGATATGGCTCTTTCATGCCGTGGCTCTCCTCTGTTATCCAAAAGAGAGAAATGCTTACTTCCTCTTGTACGACGGAGATCATCTCTGAGGCGTGCCAAGCGATGCTGCAAAGCGGCATCACAAGTTTTGGAGCTATCAGTTCTATGGGTCTTGAGCTTGATGCGTGCGTGGCCACACCACAGCGAGTCGTGCTTTTTCATGAGCTTATCGGCAGCGATCCTCAGTCTATGCAGAGCGCATTTGAAAACTTCGTGCAGCGCTTTGAAGCCTCAGCGGAGTATCAAAATATGCGCATTGCTCCTGCTGTCGCTATCCACTCGCCCTACTCCGTACACCCAGATATTCTGGGGCAAGCGGTAGCTTTCGCCAAGGAGCGCAATGCTCCGCTAAGTGCGCACTTTTTGGAGAGCCGTGCCGAGAGAGAGTGGCTTGAGAGCTCTACGGGCGCATTCAAACCCTTTTTTGAATCATTTCTGAATCAAACAAAGGCAGCGACAACCATCGAAGAGTTTCTCGCCTCTTTTGACGGATACCCTGCGCATTTTACTCATTGCGTCGAAGCCCACGAGGAAGAGCTCCGCAAAATTGCGCTTCAAGGACACACTATCGCCCACTGTCCGCGCTCCAATCGTCTGCTTGGATGCGGAACACTCGATCTTGAGAGACTGGGCAGACTCAATATTCCCTTTAGCGTAGCAACAGACGGACTTAGTTCGAACTATTCGCTCAATATTTTTGATGAATTAAGAGCAGCGCTGATGATGCACGCTCGCCATGATCTTCTTTCGCTTTCAAAAAAACTTATCCGCTCTGTCACTCTGGATGCTGCCAAAATTTTGCATCTCAACGCAGGGCGCATCGCTTCTGGCTATGATGCCGATTTGGCGCTCGTCGTCTTGCCGCAAGCTCCCGAACGAGAAGAGGATATCGCCCTTTGGACGATACTTCACACGCAAAAGGTCACACAACTTTATATAGGAGGAAAACAGTATGTTTAGAGCTATTGGCAATACCATCGCTTGGATAGGCAGACACTTTTGGGGGATGCTTTTTTTGCTGATCGCCGCTTTGGTGTTTATGCCCGATAAGAGTCCGGTCAATCCGGCAAATCTCCAAGAGATCAAGCTCTCGGGTCCCATCATCGACAGCGATGCGATCATCAAGGAGATCGAAACGGCACAAAACAACAAGGCCATCAAGGGGGTACTGCTCGATGTCAACTCACCGGGCGGCGCCGTGCCGCCTTCTATCGAGATAGCCTATGCCATCAAAGCGCTCAGAGAACACAAGCCTGTTGTCGCTTATGCCAGCGGTATCATGGCAAGCGGCAGCTATTACGGCTCCATCTATGCAAATACGATCATAGCCAATCCGGGCGCCATCATCGGTTCTATCGGTGTGATCATGGAGAGTGCCGATATCAAGGAGCTTGCAGACAAGATCGGCATCAAACCGCAAATCGTCCAGCAGGGTAAATACAAGCAAGCCGGCACACCTATGAGACCTTGGACTCCTGATGAACGCGCGGAACTTGAGACGCTCACCAAAGATACTTATACACTCTTTGTGGGCGATGTTGCCAAGGCGAGAGGATTGGATGCCAACAACTCCAAGGCATTTGCGGACGCACATATATTCTCTTCAAAGCGAGCGCTTGGTGTAGGGCTCATCGATGCCATAGGGGTCAAGTCGGACGCCAAAAAATCCCTGCAAAAACTCGCCAAAATAGAAAAACCTGTCTGGAAAGAGCGAGATAGACTGGAGAGTTTCATGGAGCAATTCGCCCAAAAATCTTTTACATTGATACAGAGCGCACTTTTTGGACTCAAGGCGTCACTGTAACCGTTTTGTGCTAAAATCCATTTACAATAAGCCGCATATATCATTACCAAGGAAAATAGAATGCAAAAAACAGTTTGTGATGTCTTGATCATCGGAGGAGGTCCTGCCGGAAGCGTCTGTGCGATGACGGCAAAAATGAATTTCCCGGATAAAGAGGTCTTGGTCGTCAGAGAGCAAGAGCTTCAAATGGTTCCTTGCGCTATCCCTTACATCTTCTCCCAAACATTGGGCAGTGTCGAAAACAATCTTGTCTCCTGCGCTCCTGCCCAAAAATTTGGGATCTCCACGATGATCGGCAAAGTCGAAAGTGTTGATACGGATAAAAAAATAGCTTATATGGATGAATATGAGATATTTTTTGACAAACTTGTTTTCGCGACAGGCTCCAAGCCTTTTGTGCACCCCACTCTCAGAGAAAGTTTAAATCTCAAGGGAGTCTTTACCGTTCCCAAAAATGTCCCATATATAAGGGAGATGAAAGAATACACTGACACCAAAAATAGAGTTGTTGTCGTAGGCACAGGCTTCATCGGGATAGAAATGGCGATGGAGTTTGCCGAAAACGGCAAAGAGGTCACACTTGTCGGCAGAAGCAGACATATTCTCAAAGGCTCTTTTGACTCTGAAGTCGCAGCCATGGCAGAAGAGATCATCAAATCAGCCAACATCAACTATATCGGAGGCGAGGGCGTCGATAAAATTCTTGAAAATAATGGTGTTGTATGCGGGATCAAACTCCAAAGCGGCGCCATTATCGATACTGATATAGTTGTATTGGCAACCGGCTTCAAAGCCAATACGGATCTGGCAGAAAAAGCAAATATGAAGTTTGGTCACTATGGCGGGATTTGGGTCGATGAGTACATGCGCACTGAAAACCGTGATATTTTTGCTGTGGGCGATTGTGCCATGAGACGACACTTCATCACCAAACAGCAATCCAAAGTAATGCTCGCCTCCACATCATCAGCCGAAGGAAGAGTTGCCGGAAGTTCGCTCTATGGCGTCAAATATCTCAAACATTTTAGCGGCACCATCGCCATCTTCTCTACCGTGATAGGAGATATGGCTTTTGCATCTGCCGGTATCACCTGCGAAGAGGCCAAAGAGGGACATGCGGATGTAGTAGTCGGGGCTTTCGAGGGGATGAACCGACATCCTGCCGCGATTCCTGATGCGCAAAAACAGTATGTCAAGTTAGTGGCGATGCGAAACGGCGGACAAATCATCGGCGGACAGATAGTCGGCGGGCAAGAGGCCGGAGAGATGATCAATCTTATAGGCGCCATGATCGAATCAGGGATGACGATCTATCAAGCGATGACCATGCAGGTTGCCACACAACCCAAACTCACGGCAGCTCCAACCATGTATCCGCTTACCATTGCAGCAACAATGATCGCTCAAGAGATATCCAAGGGATGTACGCTCCAGTAAAGTATAT
>DZAQ01000046.1 GCA_022729615.1 Sulfurovum sp. | reverse complement strand
GCATCCCTGAAAATCTTCTCTACATTATCCCTGAGCCACTTTGGATCCAGCCACTCAACGGGTCTTACCTCGATCCCTTGCACTAAAATTCCAAAATGCAAATGATCTCCCATCGCAAGTCCGGTCATGCCTGTTTTGGCGATCTCTTGTCCGGCCTCAACACTATCGCCCTCCTTGACAAGCAAAGTGGAGCAGTGACCATAGAGCGAGAAGAGACCCATTCCGTGATCGATCATAGGCATATTTCCATAGATACCGTTATAATCCGCAAATACCACCTTTCCTCTGTTGGATGCAAGAATAGGCGCCATTTGTGTACTTGCCGTATCATATCCGACATGGTAGGATTGGGTCACTATATTATTTTTATCATTTGCGTAATAATAGTATCGATGATCTCCAAAGCTCGCCACTCTCTGCCCATTTTTCAGAGGATCAAATCTCACAATCTTCCACTCCTCTATCATCTCATCAGAAACCTTTGAGGAGAGTGCATGGATCAAATTCTCATTATCTATTCGCATCGTCTCATTGACAGATTTAAATCTTTGAAGTCTGTCTGATTTCATATATTTGGGGTCATGTTCTGCCAAATCAGTGATTTTCCCATCGATAAATTTATCTGTTGCCTCTATCTTTGATGTTTGATAATTTGCATTCTTGAGATAAAACGGCACTTCAACCATGCGAATATTGCCGGCTTTATCCTCTGCGACCACTTTCGCCTCGAAATTCTCCTCCACAAAAGGCCACGCGATCAAAGCCGCAAAGTATCCCTCTTTTTTGTATGGCTGTGCTTTGAATCTGTTTTTCCCCGACTGCACATAGAGTTTCGCGAGCGCATCATCATCGGAAGCTTGAAAAATCACCAATGCACTCCCGCCTTGTGTGATACTGTACGAGCTGGCAACTACATTGGCATTGGGGCGACGATAATCGATCTTAAGAGTAACAGTTTTCTCGCTTTTATTGCCTGCAAAGAGATTCCATTTGCTCCCATCGACTGCTTGAATTTTGAGTGTCACGGTTTTTGCGTTTGAGTCAAGTTTTCCGGATGAAAATTTCACCGGTACACTCTTCTCTTTCATCCCGCCCAATCCGTCTGCAACTTCGGCAATGACCTCATTTTTGCCGTCATTGAGTGCGATCTGATAGCTTTTCAAGCCAAAATTATCTGATATCTTGATCTCTATAGGGTCTTTGGCATTCCAGTAGTCCTCTTTGGCAACCTCTATCACCGGCGGCGTGCGCTCAAAATCTTCAGCGGTATAGACATAAAATCCGGCTGCGGCGCCTCCTGCAAGCAGTAAAACGAGAAGCAAAATCCACCCTATATTACTCCCTTTTTGTCCTCTTCTTCTGAGCATTGTTTCCCCTTCTTTTACACTTTTATAGAGTTATTGATTTTTTAATTTGCTCTAGAATTTTATCTAAAATCTCTTCAATATCCCCAAGCGCCAATGTAAATCCGCACGCATTCTTGTGTCCTCCGCCGCCAAAATATTGTGCTACAGCAGATAAATCAACACTTTTGCTGCGAAGCGATACCTTGATCTCACTCTCCCGCTCCACCAGCAATACCCCCACTTCAACCGTCGCCAAAGATCGGGCATAATCCACCACCCCCTCGATATCGCTCATCCTCGCTCCCGATGCCGCAAACATCTCACCGGTTGCAACCA
Source organism: Sulfurovum sp. (assembly GCA_022729615.1). Lineage (GTDB taxonomy): Bacteria > Campylobacterota > Campylobacteria > Campylobacterales > Sulfurovaceae > SZUA-451. The sequence continues at coordinate 7,465 of DZAQ01000046.1, read as the reverse complement.
TCGACGCAATAGTGGCATCACAATGAAGCCGCAATGTTCCCAATACGCTGCCGAGCATTCTAAGCGAAGCGAGCGAGCGCCGCTGTGTCAGATTGGAAGCGACACTCTTGTGATCAGCGCCAAGCATGATCAATTCGCGCGCAAACTCAAAGACCTCTTCATCGACATTATTAGTCGTAAAATAACGGGTGTCTGAGAGAAGCGCGGTATAAAAGCAGGTGGCGGCATCTTTGCAGAGTGCAAAATCCTCCTTGAAAACCAAATACGCCACATGCGCACTTGCACTCAAATGCGGCTCAACACAGTTGATCTCTCCATAATGGTCATTCGTGTGATGGTGGTCGATATTGATGATGCTCCGTCCTTCGACATCAAACCCCAAGCGATCAAGACTGCCGCAATCACATGCTATAATCAGGCTGTCGCGATAATCAATTTTATGTTTGATCTTGGAAAAATTTGGTAAAAAATCGAGATGCCTTGGCAAATCGGCTGATATATTGGCGATTTCAACCCGCTTGCCGCTCTCTTTGAGAAGCGAATAAATTCCAAGTGATGTTCCGATAGCATCAGCATCCGGATTGATATGCGAAAGGATCGTCACCGTATGATGCGCATCCATCAATGCCTTCAGGGCAGAACTCTGCACCCTATCGCTCACTCGATGGTTTCTTGCATGGCGCTTGACCATTCTCAACTTTCATAGAGAGATCGATCCAGTTTGCCTGGTGGATCATACTGCCCGAAGAGATGGCATCGACTCCTGTTTGTGCCAACTCTCTTATCGTCTCAAGCGTAACATTGCCGCTTGCCTCAAGAAGGATATGCGCATAATTTGCATTTCTGTATGCCACAACTTCGCGGATGGCTTCGGGAGTCATATTGTCACACATGACGATATCGGCGCCGGCCAACATCGCCAGTTTCGCCATCTCCAAAGTTTCACACTCGATCTCCACTTTGGCAGTAAAAGGGATCGTCCGCCTCACCTCTCTCATAAAACTCTCAAGATCATCGATGGTTTGCAGATGTGTATCTTTGAGCATCAGACAATCATCAAGCCCCATTCGGTGATTGACTCCGCCTCCGCATCGTACGGCATACTTCTCAAACTCTCTGAGCAGGGGACGCGTTTTTCTTGTATCAAGCATCTTTACGCCCGTACCTGCGATCGCGCTGACATAACGCTCCGTAAGTGTCGCGATCGAGCTGGCATGAAGCAAAATATCCAAGATGGAGCGCTCCAAAGCAAGAACGCTTTTGCTGTCACCATAGACCCACAAGAGCTTTTCGCCCGCCTTGAATCGCTCTCCGTCGTTGAAGCCCCAATCGCATGTCAAATCGTACATTTGAGCCAACACCTCAATATACTCTCTGCCGCTCAGCACACCATCACTCTTGGCTATCACATACGCCCTGATCTGCCTATGCATACTTATACGGGCAAAGAGATCGCCTCTTCCTACATCCTCTGCCACAACTGCTTCTATAAATTTCTCTTTTAGCATGCTCTTTGCCTATTTGATCGCGAGCATTCGCTCAAGTGCGATATTTGCCCAATATATCGTATGCTCATCAACAACTATTTCATTGATCGGCTCATTGGTCTCGATAGATTTGAGGGTACGATAGAGATCCTCAAGCGTCGTCTCATTCATGGTAGGGCACTCAGGTTTGGTCGCCGAGAGGACATAGGTATTTCCTTTTCGCATACGATTGACGAGGTTGTACTCTGTCCCTACCGCTACCTTTTGCTCCGGATCAAGCGCATTGACATAGGCTATCAACTGGGAGGTGGATCCGGCAAAATCCGCCGCAAGCACTACACTTGGATCACATTCGGGATGGACTGCGATTTTGATACCCGGATATTTTTGACGATAAAAATTGATATCCTCAACACTAAAGAGCTGATGCACGGAACAAAAACCATTGAAACAGATCACATCAGCCTCCCTAGGATCACACTCTCCTGCGCCAATAACGCATGATTTGAGCCCCATTTGAATCGCAAAATTCTGCCCCAAGCAGCGATCCGGTACAAAGAGGATTTTTTTGCCGCTCTCCAGCCCCTTCTCGATGATCTTGTAGGCATTGGAACTCGTGCAGACCAATCCCCCCATCTCACCCACTTTCGATTTGACTGTCGCGTCAGAGTTGATATAGGTAATAGGAAGGATTTGCTCTTTGTCGATGCCGTGTTTTACCATATACTCCACGCTCTCGTCAAAATAGGAGCCATCGATCATGCGAGCCATCGCGCAACAAGCAATTTTCGGCATCAAAACCCGTTTATGGGGCGCTATCACCTTGACACTCTGCCCCATAAATCCAACACCGCAAAAAACTACCCATGGATTTGAATCGGCTTGGCAACGCCTCGCAAGTTCTAGGCTGTCACCCGTGATATCCGCCATCTCAAAAACTTCATCCCGTTGATAATAATGCGCCACAACCGTCACATCAAGCTCTCGCTTCATCCTCTCAATTTCAGCTCTGTAATCTATGCTCATCTCTGTCCTCATGCTAATATGGGAGATATTTTATCAAACTTCAGATAAAATTGTATCGTATCAATCTTACCACAAAAGCAGGATATTTATGGATTTTTTCAATCAAAATTTATTTCTCTATCTGAGTGCCTACCTGATCGCAGGTATCCCATTTGGATATCTCTTGGCAAAAAAATTCGCCGGAGTCGATATCAAAAACTCAGGAAGCGGCAATATCGGAGCGACCAATGTGCTCAGGGTTGTCAAAGAAAAAGACCCGAAACTTGCCAAAAAATTGGGCGCAATTACCCTCTTTCTTGATGCCTTCAAGGGTATCGCGGTTTTACTGGCAGGGATAGCGATGGGTGCGAGCGATTCTGTACTTTGGAGTATAGCGGTTTTGGCTGTTATCGGGCACTGCTTTTCAATATTTTTGAAGTTTGAAGGGGGCAAAGGTGTCGCAACCGGATTTGGCGTGCTTGCCGTCATGATGCCTCTTGCCGCAACTATTGCCATTGCTGTTTGGGCTATTGCCGGCAAGGGGCTCAAAATCTCCTCACTCTCTTCTCTGATCGCACTGGGGGCATTTATCATCGCAAGCTATCTTCTCTATCCCGATGTACCCGAGATCCACTCGCACTCGCCGATCTGGATTATTGCTTTTATCATATTTTACAAACATATCCCCAATATCATCAGGCTTTTCAAAAAAGAGGAGATTGGGGTTGTATGACGATCCATATTGAATCACTGCGGATAGATGCCGTCATCGGCTTGCTTGATTTTGAGCGAGAATTTGAACAGCGGGTTATCGTGGATCTGGAGGCTTGCTATACCTTTGAAAATGACCATTTCATCAATTATGCTCTCTTGGCTGAAATGATCGAAAAGAGGATCAAGACGATGCGCTATAGGCTCCTAGAGGAGGCGCTTTTGGATCTTGAGAAAACCATACTCGAAACCTACCCTGCCATTACAACTCTCAAACTCAAAATTTCCAAACCCGATATCCTCAAAAACTGCACTGTCGCCTTGAGTCACAAATGGAAGCGCCCCGCAACTCCCGGCCGATAAATAAACCTTTAAAAAATATTAAACTTTTTTTAAAAAAAGTTTAAAAAGTCTTAAAAATGTGTTATACTTTCGTATAGACAAACAAAAATATAAGGGGTTTTTCACAATGAGAATACTAATCATCGAAGATGAAGTAACACTAAGCAAAACACTTTCGGATGGTCTCAAAGAGTTCGGATATCAAAATGATGTAGCTGAAAATATGGGAGATGGCAGATACTATTTGGATATTAGAAATTATGATTTAGTTTTATTGGATTGGATGCTGCCTGACGGCAAAGGGATTGACCTCATCCATGAGATCAAATCAAAAACTCCAAAAACTTCCGTGATCGTCCTCTCTGCCCGCGATGATAAAGAGAGTGAGATAGAAGCGTTGCGCGGCGGAGCGGATGACTACATCAAAAAACCGTTTGATTTTGAGATTTTACTTGTGCGCATCGAAGCCAAATTGCGGTTTGGGGGAAGCAATATCATCGAAATCGAAAACCTCATTATCAACCCGGAAGAGGAGAAGATACTCTATAACGGTATCGAGGTCGAACTCAAAGGCAAACCCTTTGAAGTACTTACTCATCTGGCAACATACAAAGACCAGATTGTCTCCAAAGAGCAGCTTCTTGATGCTATTTGGGAAGAGCCGGAACTTGTCACTCCCAATGTTATCGAGGTAGCCATCAATCAGATCAGACAAAAAATGGACAAACCTCTTGATATCACCACTATCGAAACCGTACGCCGAAGAGGTTATCGATTTTGTTTTCCCAAAAAAGTATAAGAACCAACTTTCTCATCAAACTTACTGCCGCAATGGCAGTACTGCTTCTCTTTTTTTCTGTAATACTCTATAGCTATACCACTTATGGTGTCGATAAAGAGCTTCGTTCTGCCCTTATGAAGCAGGTACGCTACCTCTTTGCCACCTATCCTGATGTCAAAAAAGGGATCGAAGAGAATAGTCAAATTCTCAAACAAACCCTTAACATCAATGCGCAGATCATCTATCTTCCCGCATCACACTATAATTCTGCCCATATTCGATCTGTCAAAAAGGGCAAAGAGTATTTTATAGAGCTTCTCTTCCCTTATAATTTTGAATCCCAAACCTATCTGAGTATCTCATCCAATATCACAGAACAAAAACGCGTCCAGCAGCAGGTCTATAATGCGATAGTTTTTATGAACACCCTTGGCATCGGTCTTGTGATTCTCTATGCCTATTTTCTCTCCGGAATGCTCACAGCCCCTATCCGCCTGCTTGCAGCGAAGCTCTCGCAAAGAAATGAAAACATGATGGAACCGCTGAAAGTAGATGACCTCCCCATCGAATTTGAACCGCTTTGGACATCCATCAACTCTCTTATGGCTCGCATTCAAAATTTTGTCAAATACAAAAAAGAGCTCTTTATCGGTGCGGCCCATGAGCTCAAAACACCCCTGGCAGTGATGAAATCAAAAACTCAAGTAACACTTCTGAAAAAGAAGTACACCGAAGAGGATCTCAAAGATGCATTGAGGCAAAATGTTACCTCTGTAGATGAGATGAATAAAATCATTAGCTCTATCTTGGAGTTTGGCAGAGCCGAAGGGGCGCAATTTGAAACACCTCGCAATATCGATGTGATAGCGTTTTTGAGAGAAAAAGCCAATGGCTACAAGATACTTGCCGAAACCAATAATCAGCATTTCAATTATGAATTGGAGCCGGAAAAATATATGATCCATCTCCAGCCAATGCTTTTGACCCAAATTCTTCAAAATTTTATTCAAAATGCCCTCAAATTCACCCCTCCGGAAAAATCCGTTTTGCTGCGGACATACTCCAAGGAGGAGAATTTCATTATAGAGGTTGTAGATGAGGGGAGGGGTATCGATGAGAGCAAAGATCTCTTTGCACCGTTTCATCGCTCTGCGGACTCCAGCGGTGTGGGGTTGGGACTCTTCCTTGTGCAGAGCGCGGCAGATGCTATGGGAGCGAAGGCAGAACTTGCCAATCGCAAAGATGCGCAAGGCACACTTGCTCGAGTTACACTCCCAAAATATCCATTTTGTAAAATCCAATAATATTTAACCAACAATAAGCTTAGTTAAGCTATAACACCATAAATCAATCCACTAGAAGGAACCAAAAGAATGGCTCTTATGATCACCGATGAATGCATAGCATGCGACGCCTGTCGAGAGGAGTGCCCCAACGAAGCGATAGAGGAGAGCGATCCTGTCTATTTTATCGATACTGATCGATGCACCGAGTGTGTAGGGCATTATGATGAGCCCTCTTGTGTGGCTGTCTGTCCTGTTGACTGCATCATATCCGATCCAAACGCCGTAGAGAGTGTAGATGAGTTGCGCTACAAATTTGAGCAGCTCCAAGACGAGGAGTAGATCCGCTTCAAATGCATAAACGAACTGCTGTCATAGACATTGGCTCCAACTCCGGCAGACTTGTTATTTTTGAGCGTACCAGCAGGTTTGGCTTTCATCTCATATGTGAGCAAAAAAGCAAAGTCCGTATCGGAGAAGGAGCATATGCCAAAGGCGGCAATCTCCAAAAAGCAGGGATATCACGAGCCTATCTCGCACTCCAATCGTTTCTCCAGACAATCCAAAAATATAATGTTGAAAAGGTGCTATGCGTAGCAACCTCAGCCTTGCGAGATGCCCCGAACGGTCCTGAGTTTGTAGCGTGGGTAGAGAGAAATCTCCACCTCTCTATCAAGATAATTGATGGGGATGAAGAGGCGAGACTCGGCGGTATCGCCGTAAGCAATCTGCTTCCGATTTCGGATGCTGTCACCATAGATATAGGCGGCGGTTCCGCTGATATGACGCTCATTCGCGGAGGCAATATCGTAGCATCTCACTCGCTCAATGCAGGAACCGTGCGCCTCAAGGAGCTCTTCTTTGATCGCAATGCCCCTATCGACGAGGCACGAAAATTTATCCAAAATGAACTCAAACAGCTTCCGATCTCTTTTCGGCACAATACAGCCGTCGGGATCGGCGGAACTGCGAGGACACTCAGCAAAGGGATAATGAAAAGTATCAACTATCCTCTAGATAAACTCCATGCTTTTACTTTCAGCCTTAGCGATGAGATGGAGAATCTCAGAAAGATCACTGTTGCCAACCCGAATGAACTGCATAAATTCAATTTTGGTCAAGAGCGGTTTGATACCATTCGAGAAGGCGCATTGATATTTGTCGAAATACTTCATCATATTGGTGCGAAAGAGGTAGTTACGAGCGGCGTTGGCGTGAGAGAAGGGGTTTTTCTAGATGAATTGCTCCGCCATGAGGGACTCAAATTTCCCAAAGACCTCAACCCAAGTATTCGCAGTATTCTTGATAGATTTGATACCCTCACAGACAAAGAGGCCAATTACTCTCACCGCATAAAAATCGCATCAGAACTCTATACTATTTGCCATCAAGAGCATGGACTCCCTCAAAAATATTTCAAAGAGCTCAGCGCAGCGCTCAAACTCTCCAATATCGGCAAAACTTTGACGATTTACAAATCGCACCAACATGCGCACTACATTGCTCTGCAAGAGCTCAATTACGGCTTCACGCACAAAGAGATGGTGCTTATCTCACTTTTGCTGCGCAGTTCAAGCAGTTCACTATTGAAGAAATCACTCACTTATGAATACAGATCACTGCTGCCAAAAAAAGATATCATCAAATGTCTTAGTTTTATTTTTAATCTTACTATTTTGCTTCATGAAAATGCAAATAGAGCAAATATCACATTCCAGTACAAAAATCATACACTCTCGATCTATGCAGACCAATCTCTTTTCCATGCAGCCGAAGAGATCACAAGTCTTGAAAAGCCCCACTCTTTTGCCATAGCAATATATGATCAAAGCAAGATACCGCACTATAATTTTTGA
>DZAQ01000174.1 GCA_022729615.1 Sulfurovum sp. | reverse complement strand
AGCGGTGATTTTATCGATAGAATGTGAATCGAGTATGAACCGGTTCAAGCTAAAATATTATTTTGAGGAGATAAAAGAGTGGATTTTAGAATAGAAAAAGATACCATGGGTGAAGTGAGAGTCCCGAATGAAAAATATTGGGGCGCTCAAACACAAAGATCATTGGAGAATTTTGAGATAGGCAATGAAAAAATGCCGCGTGAGGTGATCGCAGGTTTTGCGTATCTTAAAAAAGCTTGCGCGCTTGTAAACAGTGATCTCGGAAGATTGGATGAGAAAAAAACAGATGCGATCGCAAAAGCTTGCGAAAGCGTAATAGCAGGAGAATTGGACGGTGAGTTTCCCTTGGTTGTTTGGCAGACAGGTTCAGGCACACAATCGAATATGAACATAAACGAAGTTGTTGCCCATAAAGCTATAGAAGTTCTTGGCGGAGACTATACAAAAGATAAATTGGTTCATCCGAATGACGATGTAAATAAAGGTCAAAGCTCAAATGATACATATCCTACAGCGATGAGAATTGCTGAAGTTGTTGCAGTTAGTGATGATCTTATCCCTGCTATCAATCAACTCAGAGGTACGCTTGATGCAAAAGCGAAAGAGTTTGACCATATAGTTAAAATCGGAAGAACACATCTTCAAGATGCTACTCCGCTTACGCTTGGACAAGAGTTGAGCGGTTATGTCGCGATGCTTGATACTAACTTAAAACAGATAAATGACGCTCTAGTTTACTGTAAAGAGTTGGCGATCGGCGGAACAGCGGTTGGAACGGGACTTAACTCACATCCTGAATTCTCACAAAAAGTTGCAGATAAACTCAATGGCTTTATGGCTAAAAATTATGGTTTTGTATCGCAACCAAACAAATTCCATGCGCTTACGGGACATGATGCTGAAGTCGTTCTCAGCGGAGCTATGAAAGCGCTTGCGGCAAATCTCATGAAAATAGCAAATGATATCAGATGGCTAGCAAGCGGTCCAAGATGCGGAATCGGCGAGATCACAATACCAGAAAATGAACCCGGCAGTTCTATCATGCCCGGTAAAGTAAATCCGACGCAAGCAGAGGCTATGACAATGGTGGCTGTTCAAGTTATGGGGAATGACGCAACGGTAGGAATCGCTGCCAGCCAAGGAAACTTTGAGCTAAATGTATTTAAGCCTGTTATCGCTTATAATATCTTGCAGTCAAGCAGACTTTTGGCAGATTCTATGAGAAGTTTTGATAAAAACTGCGCGGTAGGGATCGAGCCGGTAATGGAGAGAATTGATTCATATCTGCACAATTCACTTATGCTAGTAACCGCGCTAAATCCTTATATCGGATATGAAAAAGCGGCACTTATCGCAAAAACTGCGCACAAAAATGGCACAACTCTTAAAGTTGAGGCAGTCGCCCTTGGACTTATGAGCGCAGAAGATTTTGATAAATATGTTAAACCCCAACAGATGATATCTCCAAAAGCGTAGAGCGATTATAGTTATCTTGAATCGCTATTTTAGTTTGATTGCAATAGTAAAATTTTAATATAACTCTGATATACTTCACTTGTTAATAAAAATTATTATAAAGGAATTAGAATGTTAGTTACAAATAAGGCTCCGGATTTTACAGCAACCACAGTACTTGGCAATAATCAGATTGTCGATAACTTTAATCTCTATGAGAATCTTGGAGAGAAGGGCGCGGTACTCTTCTTTTATCCACTTGATTTTACTTTCGTTTGTCCTTCAGAGTTGATCGCTTTTGATCATAGACTTGAAGAGTTTCAAAGCAGAGGTATCAATGTGATCGGATGTTCAGTGGATTCACAGTTTTCTCACTTTGCTTGGAAAAATACACCGATCAACGAGGGCGGTATCGGGCAGGTGAGATATCCGCTTGTTGCAGACTTGACAAAACAGATCGCAAGAGATTATGATGTGCTTTTCGGTGATTCAGTTGCACTTCGAGGCTCATTTCTGATCGACAAAGACGGTACTATCAGACATGCGGTCGTCAACGACCTTCCGCTTGGCAGAAATGTAGATGAGATGCTTCGAATGATCGATGCGATGCTCTTTACGAATGAACATGGCGAAGTGTGTCCGGCGGGATGGCAAAAGGGTGACGCGGGGATGAAGGCTGACACGGAAGGTGTCGCAGAGTATCTCTCCAAACACGCCGGCGAGTTATAATCTTTTTTTGGGG
>DZAQ01000173.1 GCA_022729615.1 Sulfurovum sp. | reverse complement strand
CAATAAGTAAGTTTTGGATATAATCGCAAAAATTTTCACTAGAAGGATGGAGTGATGGCTCAATTAAATGTCTATTATGATAAAGATTGCGATATATCGATTATCAAATCAAAAACAGTTGCGATGATTGGATTTGGAAGCCAAGGGCATGCGCACGCGGAAAATTTACGAGATAGCGGCGTTAATGTGGTTGTAGGACTCAGAAAAGGCGGGAGTTCTTGGAATAAAGCAGCAGCAAAAGGCTTTGAGGTTTTGACTGTAGCGGAAGCAACAGCCAAAGCAGATGTGGTAATGATCCTTCTTCCTGATGAAAATCAAGCAAGTATCTATGCCAATGAGATCGCGCCAAACCTCAAAGATGGAGCAACGATCGCTTTTGGGCATGGGTTCAATATTCACTATGGCAGGATCCACCCTGCAGCCAATATCAATGTCACGATGATCGCTCCGAAGGCTCCGGGTCATACCGTCAGATCTGAGTTTGTCAGAGGCGGCGGGATCCCTGATCTTATCGCGATCGGACAAGATCCAAGCGGCACGACCAAGGCGCTTGCGCTCTCTTATGCGTCAGCTATCGGCGGCGGGAGAACCGCGATCATCGAAACAACATTCAAAGATGAGACCGAGACTGACCTCTTCGGTGAGCAAGCGGTATTGTGCGGCGGCGCTACAGCGTTGGTCCAGGCTGGATTTGAAACCTTGACCGAAGCAGGGTATGCTCCGGAATTGGCGTACTTTGAATGTTTGCATGAGCTCAAACTCATCGTTGATTTGATGTTCCAAGGCGGTATCGCGGATATGCGTTACTCTATCTCCAATACGGCGGAGTATGGCGACTATGTTTCAGGAAAAAGAGTCATCAATGATGAGTCAAAAGCCGCGATGAAACAGATCCTCAAAGAGATACAAGACGGTACTTTTGCCAAAGACTTTATCCTCGAAGGTCAAGCGGGTTATCCTCGCATGAATGCCGAGAGAGCCAACGCAAGAGCCTCTAAGATAGAGCAGACCGGCATGAAACTCAGAGAGATGATGCCTTGGATCTCTGCCAATAAAATCGTTGACAAAGAGACAAACTAATTTTTTGAAGCGGGATTGGCAACACCCCCTCGCTTCTACAGCCAAATAATTTTAGGAGAAATCGATGCCTCCGGTACCTTCTAAAAAAAGCAAAATCAAAGTCCCTCAAAAAACAAAGAAAAAAACAGCAGCTCCTAAAACTCCATCACGACTCAAAAGAGACCTTATTATCGCGACAATACTCATTGCAGCGGTAGTGGCGACTGCGGCGGGATTTTTTTGGAGAGAAGAGAGTGCGGGTGTAGTGGCGCCATCGACGAAACTTCATAAACCTACACAGCCAAAGCAGGTCAATTCCCATTTGCCGGATATACAAAAAAGCACCCAAGAGGAGAACAAAACACACCTCTTGCAAAAAGAAGAGATAGAGAAGAAAATCGATATCTCGGCACAAATCGATAAGCAAAGAGAGGCGGCAATGCGTGCCTCTTATGATGAACCGCCTTTGAAGACACCGCCGCCGCCCACGGTGGCTAGTATCAAGCAGGGGAAGCGTCCAAAACTTGTGATCATCATCGATGATGTGGCGCATCCTTCACAGCTCCAACAGATCCTCTCTATCCCGATCAAACTGACCCCATCGATTTTCCCGCCTTCTGCTATCACCAAAGAGGGGGCAAAGATGGCAAAGAGTTTCAGCCACTCCATGATCCATCTTCCCATGGAGGCGCCTGAGCATCCCAAAAATGCGATGCCAGACACCATAGTTCGACACGATTCCAAAGAGAAAATGCAGCTGCGCGTCAAACAGCTGCGAGAGTGGTTCCCGAGAGTTGTTTATGTCAATAATCACACAGGAAGTACATTTACAGCCGATTCGGACGCGCTGATGAGACTCTATGGGCTTTTGAAGCAAGAACACTTTGTCTTTGTCGATAGCCGAACGAGCTCCAAAAGTCAAGGAGAGAGGGTGGTGAAAGCTTATGGAGATACCTATCTGGGGCGTGATGTATTTATCGACAATACCCAACAGTTTGGTGCGATCCGAAATGAGCTCAAAAATGCCGTAAAACAGGCAAAAAAGAGAGGATATGCTATCGCGATCGGCCATCCTTATCCCATTACGATCCGCTCACTCAAAAATTCTCTGGATATTTTAGTAGATGTGGATGTGGTCTATATGGATGAATTGCTACATTA
>DZAQ01000172.1 GCA_022729615.1 Sulfurovum sp. | reverse complement strand
TCACTTGGTGCCGAAGTGCCGTGAAATCCCACCATCAGCATCCCGCCTGCTCTCTTCTCAAGCACACCCGCATCGATCCCGCCAAAAAGCACTCCACTATATAAAAACAGAAACGAGATTGCAAAGAGAGATATTTTACGCATTGATTGGGATCCTTGATAAAAGCTTGGAATAATACCGGAGTAATTATACTGATTTGAGCTTCAGAGATATCACTCCACGATTACTCCCAAGAAAATTGTGTATAATATGCCAAATTGAAAAAGGTTGATTCTATGAAAAGATTTCTTACTCTATCGCTCCTTTTGGCTTCTATGCTTACATATACGCAGGCTGCCGAGGACAAATTTACAATGACTTCCATCGACGGAAAACAGATTCATCTAGTGGGCACGGAGAAGGGTATTGTCTTTGATGAATACAAAGGCAAGGTAGTTTTTCTCGAGTTTTTCGGTCACAATTGCCCCCCTTGTATCGCCTCGATTAGCCACTACAACAGCCTTCAAAAGAAGTTTGGAGACAGACTTGCCATTGTCGCGGTAGAGGTACAGGGTCTTGACAAAGGAGAGCTTCAATCGTTTGTGAAAGAAAAAGGGGTCAACTATGTCACCATCACCCAAGAGGATGCGGGCAACTTCGTCAACTACATCCAGACAAGGGCGCAATGGGAAGGGAGTATCCCATTTTTGGTAATACTCGATACGCAAGGAGAGGTGCAGCTCGTCCAAGCCGGTATGCTTCCGGAAGAGGCGCTCGAAAAAGCGATCAACCAGCTGATCAAATAGAGCATCACAGCTTCTCAAAGTCTCACTGTGGCGAGAATATGTCATTGCGAGCGAAGCGCGGCAATCTGGCTTTAGAATAAAGATGAAAGGTTCATGATGAAAAAAATTATTCTTCTGTTTTTAATACTTCTTAGCTTCCTCATAGCAGAGTCAGCCGCTCTTCCTATCAAGAGCATAGATGGAGAGGTGCTTCACACGACCCTCACCCCTAACGGTGCACTTATAGAGGAGCACAAAGGCAAAGTTGTTTTTCTGGAGATCTATGGACACAGATGCCCCTACTGCATAGAGGTGATCACCACCTACAACAGACTTCAGACAAAATACAAAGAGAAGCTTGCTATCGTAGCAATTGAGCTTGGAGGATTGAGCGAGAGCGAACTTCAGGCTTTTGACAGGCAGCACAATATCGAATATACCAATATCACTCTACAGCAAGCAGGAGCTCTCGTTCCTCATATATCCCAAAAAGGCGGCTATATCGGGATGGTTCCTTTTTTGGTCATACTCGACACAAACGGCAATATTGTATTTACCAGATCAGGTCCGATCACAGAGGCGGAACTTGAAGAGGTTATAGCAAAACACTCAAAGTAGCCGAATAAGCCCATTTTCGATCGCTACAGCGCCTTCAAGCTCGGCTTCATAGATACGCTCTCCAAAGCGTGCCAGCGCCTCATCGAGCGTAGGAGAGGTTTGACAAAAATAGAAAAAATCATCCTTGACCACAGAGCTCTCCACGGCTTGTCCAAATCGTGAAGCCAGCACTTCGATATCATAGATAGGTTCAGCCAATCCATCCGCAAGAAGCTGATTGGTTCCTCCGCTCTCCCCCAGACGGTGCGGCAAGACATATATCTTTTTACCCATCTCCAGCGCATACTCAGCGCTTCGCATCGATCCGCTTTCACGGTCTGCTTCGGCGATGATGAGAAACTCTCCGAGTGCGACTACAAGCTCATTGCGCAGCACAAAACTCCACTGAGTCGCCTTAAATCCCGGCTCAAACTGACTCAAAACCAACCCGCGCTCCTCCATCTCGCCGATCATTGCTCTATTGACGGAAGGGTAGCGGATATCCAGTCCATTTGCCATCACCCCTATCGTATTTTCGACTCCTGCACCTTGATGGGCGATCGCATCGATGCCCATAGCAGCCCCGCTGACGATACAGACACCGCGCTTCGAGAGCGCATGAGCCAAATCATAAGTGAACTTCCGCGCATAGGGCGAAGGCCTGCGTGTACCGACTATCGAAACCTTGGGACGATGAAGCAGTCCCGCATCCCCTTTGGCATAAAGAGAGGCGGGGTATTTTTTCATCGATTCGAGTTGCGGCAGATGAAAATCAAGAAGATACATTCAAAGCTCCTAACAATAATGCACTATCGTACTGCAATATCCTGCCAAACGATAAAAAAGTTTCAAATTGTCAT
>DZAQ01000171.1 GCA_022729615.1 Sulfurovum sp. | reverse complement strand
CATGAATAGATTTTATTTCAAATACCTCACTGCTCTTTGCATGGCTATCGGCGCAGAGAGTCTCTACGCGCTTGAGAAGCCTCTCGAGCTCACCATTTTGCACATCAATGATCATCACTCTCACTTAGAGAGCGAGTCACTCAAACTCACTTTTGACGACAAGCCGTACGAATTGGAGGTTGGAGGGATAGCCCGTGTCGGGGCACAGATCAAAGCGCTCAAGAAAAACGCCAAAAATCCTCTCGTACTCCACGCAGGCGATGCCATGAGCGGGACACTCTACTTCACGCTCTTCAAGGGGGCAGCCGATGCAGAGATGATGAATGTGATAGGATTTGATGCTTTCACATTGGGCAATCACGAATTTGACGAGGGGGATTCTGCCCTTGCCGAATTTATCAAAAAAGCCGACTTTCCGATCATCTCTTGCAATGTCCAAGCCCTCAAAGGATCGGCGCTCTATGACAAGTGGCAGCCCTATATCATCAAAGAGATCGAAGGGGAGCCTATCGGCATCATCGGCTTGGAAACTGCCCAAAAGACAAGCGCTTCATCGCGTCCGGGCAAAGATATCTCATTTTATGATGAGGCTGTGAGAACACAAAAATATGTCGATGAACTCCACGCTAAAGGAATCAACAAGATCATCCTGCTCAGCCATTTCGGATATGAAAATGACCAACAATTGGCACGCAAGGTAGATGGTATCGATATCATCATTGACGGTGATTCGCACTCGCTTTTGGGAGATTTCAGCAGAGTCGGGCTCGCATCAGCCGGTGCATATCCGACCAAAACCGTCTCCAAAAGCGGCAAGAATCTCTGCATCGCTCAAGCGTGGGAGTACTCCAAAGTAGTAGGCGAACTCCATGTGCTCTTTGACAAAAACGGTGATGTAGCAGAGTGTTCCGGTACGGCACACCTTTTGAGCTCCGGCAAGCTCGCCTCCAAAGATCAAAATAGCTCTCAATCAGCAGCTCTGCCCACCAAACTCCCCGGGAGGCTCAATTCAAGCAGCTCGCTTAGTATAGTCGAAGAGGATCCTATCATCGTAGAGAAGTTATCTCGATACAAAAACCAGATCCAATCCAAAGCAAACCAAATGATAGGGTCGATAGGGGAGGATCTCCGTCACATCCGAGTACCGCTCAAAACATATGACGGCATTGACGGCGGTGCGCTCCCTTTTGGAAGCGAATTGGCCCCGATCGTCGCCGCCTCATTCTATGATGCCGCCCTCCAAGCCGATGCGTGTTTACAAAATGCGGGAGGCATACGATCCGGTCTGGGCAAAGGCTCGATCACCATAGGCGATGTCTATAACCTGCTGCCATTCTCCAATACTCTCGTCCTGATAGAGCTCAGCGGTTCTGAGATAAAGCAGCTCCTAGAGGAGGCGCTCATCAATTTTGCCGACAACAAAGGCTCGGACGGCTCATTTCCTTATGCGTATGCACTTCGTTATGATATCAATATGAGCAGTCCAAAAAATAAACGAGTCTCCGGAATTGAGATCAAAAATCGTGCAAGCGGCAAATGGAGTCCGCTCGACATGAACTGGAAATACACCATTGCCGTCAACAGTTACATCGCGGAGGGCAGAGACGGATATACCACCCTCGCAGAGGTACAGCAAGCCAGAGGCAAGGGGCTGGATACCTATCTGGACTATGCGATGAGTTTTGCCAACTATATTCAAAAGCAAAAAAGCATCACCAGACTTCCAAGTGACGAGAGATGCATCAAGAGTTTTCATCCATAAAGAGCGGCAACCCATGGCGCAAGCAAGACTTTTTACGCTTTATCGCTATAAAAGTATATATCTGCCTACCAAATTTTCACATTCAAGCGGCATATCACTCTTTTCCTGCATCCCTCAAGCTGGAGCTTGGGGACAAGGGATGGCTCATCTTCCGCAAGGAGCCAAAAGAGGGAGATCCGACCACCTCCATCTTCACAACTTCGCACTTGTCACTTACAGATAAAGGTGTGCCATATGACGCCAGTAGCGTGCCCTGTGCGCCTCTTCGTCCCAGATATGAAACTGATGCCAAACACCCTGTTTGTGCAACTCTTGACTCAACTCCATATTGCTCTGAAGCAGGGTATCTTCACGCCCTGTAACGATGATGATCTCAAGGGCGCGGATCTTGTCCAAAAGCTCAGAGTCATGGATATTGGGAAGATAGTGGTGCGGATTATTGAAATAGATATTTTCATCAT
>DZAQ01000170.1 GCA_022729615.1 Sulfurovum sp. | reverse complement strand
GCGACCTCTTCCACCCCAAGGAAGTGCGCTAGCCAAACTGCGCTACACCCCGACATTTTATGGAGGAGAATTATAATTGAGAATTGCTTAAAGGTCGTTGTTTGACTATTTCTCGATAGGCATTCCTGCCTTTTTCCACCCCTCCATAAACCCTTTTTGGATATTTGTGATATCTTCATACCCCTCTTTGGCGAGATCAACAGAGGCTTTGACCGAACGCACACCGATACGGCAGATGATGATCAGCGGCGCTTCGTAATTCTCTTTTGTGAAACGATTGACTTCACTCACAAAGTTTGGATTGACCTCTTTGGCTCCATCTTTTTCCAGCTCATAAGGGATATTCACAGCGCCCTTGGGATGACCAAGCGCAAACTCTTTGGGAGTTCTCACATCGATAATAGCCGCATCTTGCGGGAATGTATGGGTATCAAGCAGGCAATTATCTTTATACTCTTTGGCTTGAAGTGTCCCGATAGCCAAAAAGAGTGTTGCCAATAATACAAAAAGTCTATTCATTAAAAATCCTTAAAATTTTAGAGATTATAGTAAATATGAGATAAATCGACCTTAAAAATAATCATCTACCCCAAAAGCCCTGATCGTTTCTCTTTGAATTTCGCTATCTTGGGTGAAATAACCGTCATGCAGTACCCCTGCGTGGTGTTGTGTCTATAGTAGTCTTGGTGGTAAGACTCGGCCTCATAGAAGTGATCCAAAGGTTCTATTATGGTTACGATAGGATTTTGATACCCCTCTTGGGCTTTGGCTTTGACCTCTAATGCTAGCTCTTTAAGCGTCTGGCTGGTATATAAAATCACGGAGCGGTACTGCGTGCCTCTGTCTGCGCCTTGACGGTTGAGTGTGGTGGGATCATGGATCTCGAAAAATATCTCCAAAAGCGTTTTTGCAGAGATCACCTCATCATCATAAGTGATTTGCACCACCTCCGCATGTCCCGTCTCGCCACTGCATACGGAGCGGTAATCAGGGTTGGGCATCGTGCCGTTGGCATAGCCGCTCACAACGCTCTCTACGCCCTCAAGCATCTCATAGAGCGCCTCCAGACACCAAAAACATCCGCCGCCTAAAATCAATCGCTCTCTTGCCATACTTTTCTCCTAATTTTTGGTATCATAGTATAATTTTTCTAGGAGCAACTGAGCCCAAACAGATAGAAAGGAGGCATAAGATATGTATAAAAAAGGTGTGGCATACATTTACGATGCGATTTATCAAAGACACAATACAGGATCAACTCATCCCGAATCTTCTGCACGACTCGCAGCGATAGAGCGCGCTATTGCCGGCTTGAAGCCCTCTTTGATACTCCTGCCTCCCGTAGTCGTCTCCGAATCAATCGTACAATACATTCATCATCAGACACAAATCGAGAGGGTCAAAGCAGCAAGCAAAGCGGAAACCTCGATAGATGCGGATACCGTCTGCAGCCATGACTCTTATGCGGCAGCTTTGGCGGCTATCGGTGCCGGCGTGGCAGCTATTGACAGGATAAGCAAAAGAAATTTTCACCGGGCATTTTGTGCTGTCCGTCCTCCGGGACACCATGCGACACCTACCAAATCGATGGGGTTTTGCCTCTTCAACAATATCGCTGTCACCGCCAGATATGCCCAGAAAAAAGGGTACCGCAAGGTGATGATCATAGATTTTGATGTCCATCATGGCAACGGCACTCAAGATGCTTTCTGGAGTGACGAGAGCGTCTTTTACTTCGGTTCGCATCAGGCATTTATTTTTCCAGGCAGCGGTAGCGAGAGCGAGATCGGCGAAGGCAGGGGCAGAGGCTACACCTCCAACCACCCGATGATGCCTGATAGCGGAGACAAAGAGCTTTTGGAGATTTATACGGAGGATTTGCCCAAGTCATTTAAGTTTTTCAAACCCGATATAGTACTCGTTTCTGCAGGATATGATCTGCATGAAAGCGACCCCTTGGCATCACTCAATGTGACGACTGAGGGGATTCGTCGGATGGTGCGGACTATCTTGGATCTTGCAAGCGATCTTCCCATCATCTTCATGCTTGAGGGTGGCTACAGTGTCGCCGCGCTAGGCGAGAATGTCAAAGTGACGCTCGAAGAGATGCTCCGCTGACCCGGGCAGTCAACGATATTCGTTAAATATTCTGCCTAAATTCCGGATAGGATTCGATCCCGCATTCACTGACATCAAGCCCCTCCAGCTGCTCGTCATCGCTCGCACGAAACGGCATGATTTTGTCGATGATAGTGATGATACCGTACG
>DZAQ01000169.1 GCA_022729615.1 Sulfurovum sp. | reverse complement strand
TATGATATAATTTACCCAAAAAGAGACCCCCTTGAGCAAAAAATTACACCTAGTCAGTCTTGGCTGTACAAAAAATCTTGTCGATAGCGAAGTGATGCTTGGGAGATTGCGCGACTATAGCTTAACAGATGATGCCGCGCAGGCCGATGTCATCATCGTCAATACCTGTGGATTTATCGAAGCCGCCAAAACCGAGAGTATCAACACTGTTCTCACACTGCACGATGAACGCAAAAAAAACTCCCTTTTGGTAATGAGCGGCTGCCTCTCTGAGCGATATCAAAAAGAGCTCCAAGCCGAGATGCCGGAAGTGGATATTTTCACGGGTGTTGGAGACTATGAAAAGATCGACGCATTGATCGCCAGCAGGCAGAGCACCTTCTCTCCGGAGGTCTATCTGGCAAACGAAAACGCCAAAAGAGTCATCACGGGATCAAACTACCATGCCTACATCAAGATCGCCGAAGGGTGCAATCAACAGTGCTCTTTCTGCGCCATCCCCAGCTTCAAAGGCAAACTCCACTCAAGAACTCTCAGCTCCATCGAAAAAGAGGTTCGCAACCTCGCAAAAGAGGGCTTTTTCGACTTCTCATTCATTTCCCAGGATAGCTCAAGCTATGGCAGAGATATGGGGCTTGGCGACGGTCTGATAGAGCTGATCAAAACCGTTGAGTCGATCGATGGAGTGCGATCGGCCCGCATCCTCTACCTCTACCCCAGCACCACCACTTTCGCGCTTATCGATACTATCGCGGATTCCGAAGTCTTTCAAACCTACTACGATATGCCTATCCAGCACATAGACGACAGGGTACTCAAAACCATGAAGCGGGGCTTCGGAGAAGAGAAGACTATCGAGCTTTTGCACCGCATGAAGAGCAAAAAAGATGCATTCATCAGAACTTCACTCATTGCCGGACATCCGGGAGAGAGTGCGGAGAGCTTCGAGAGGCTTTGTGATTTTATGAATGAGTTTGGATTTGACCGCTTCAACATCTTTGGCTACTCCAACGAAGAGACAACCGCAGCTTTTGATATGGAACAATTATCGCAACCCCTCATAGACGAAAGGGCTCAAATCCTCGGCGGCATCGCCAAGAGCGCCACAACCGCGTCACTTGAGGCTATGATCGGCAAAGAGGTATCGCTGGTGATCGATGGCGAAAGCGACGAACATGCCTATCTCCTCTCTGCAAGACCGCTTGGCTGGGCTGTAGAGATCGATGGAGAGATTTTTGTCAATGATACCTTAGACCAAGCCGTAGAGTACGGCAAGGTCTATAGCGCGGTTATCACTCAACTCGTCGGAGACACGCTGCTTGCTACACTCAAGCCTTTTTGAAAATAGCAAAAATCTGCTCGCCTTCTCAGGCGGGATCGACTCTTCTGCGCTCTTCTTTTTGCTGATCGAACACAATATCCCTTTTGATATCGCACATGTCAATTATGGCACAAGAACTCAGAGTGACGACGAAGAGCGAAGCGCTCTGAAGCTCGCAAATGACCACAACCTCAAAGCATATACTACTAAAGCTCCGCAGTGGGAGAGTCACTTTGAGGCAAACGCGCGCGCATTTCGCTATCAATTTTTTGAAGATCTGATCGAGAGGCACCAATATGACACACTGCTTACCGCGCACCAACTTGATGATAGGCTTGAGTGGTTTCTGATGCGCCTTGCCAAAGGTGCCGGCATCGCCGAATTGACAGGACTTGAAGAGATGAGCGATCGAAAAACGACTAATGGCACACTATACAGATTGATCCGTCCGCTTCTAAAACAGACCAAAGAGGAGCTGCGCAACTATCTTGATATGCACCGCCTCCCCTATTTCGTCGATGAGACCAATCAAGATACAACCATAGAGCGCAACCATTTTCGCAAATATTTCAGCGATCCGCTCATCGCTCAATATGCTTCAGGGATAAAGAGAAGTTTTGGATACCTCCAAGAAGATAAAGAGGTACTAAAAGATGGTATTCGACTGCTTTTTGCGGTTGATGAATTGCGAATTTTGGCACTCAAAACCCCCCAACAAAGAGTCCGGGCAGCCGATCAAACACTCAAAGAGCTGGGCTATCTTCTCTCTGCTAGGCAGCGAAAAGAGATCGAACTGCATCCTTCCATCGTGATAGGCGGGAGATGGGTGGTTGAAGCTCAGGATCTGCGCCTCTACATAGCGCCTTATATGAGTGCGACGATGCCTAAATCCTTCAAAGAGCTCTGCCGAA
This sequence comes from Sulfurovum sp., assembly GCA_022729615.1. Taxonomy (GTDB): domain Bacteria; phylum Campylobacterota; class Campylobacteria; order Campylobacterales; family Sulfurovaceae; genus SZUA-451. The sequence goes on along the minus strand of DZAQ01000169.1, from coordinate 53 downwards.
AAGCCTCTCTTCCAGCCAAGATCAGACCCTACTGCTTCCTCAAAAATATTTTG
>DZAQ01000168.1 GCA_022729615.1 Sulfurovum sp. | reverse complement strand
TAATGTACCGAAAAGTTGGCGATTTTACACTATGATTATTTTTCAATCAAACATCTGTGCGTTTGACACCTTCTATTTAAACTAAATGATTTATAATGGTTTATAAATAATTGATTTGATACAGCTTTTTTATTCAAGTTGTCTTGAAAGGTATGGTAGTCATGGTAGATAATCAAAGTGCGGAGTATCGGAAATTTTTGGAAATTTTCAATACGGTTGATCTTGGCAAAGCGGCGCAGCTCAAGGAGTTTCTCAATACCTTTGGGGTGAATTTCAATCTCTTCAAAGGGGGTCAGTTCATCGAACGCTCTTTTCCTTTCGATATCATACCGCGCATCATCCCAAAAAATGAGTTTGACCGTCTCGAGATGGGTATCAAGCAGCGTATGAAGGCGCTCAATCTTTTCCTCAATGATATCTATAATGATCAAAAGATCGTCAAAGACGGGATCATTCCGATGGAATTCGTCACATCTGCCAAAGCATTTCTTCCTAAATTTATGGGATTTACCCCCTCCAAGGGGATCCGTTCGCACATCAGCGGCATCGATCTCGTCAAAAATAGCAAGACAGACGAGTGGGTGATCCTCGAAGACAATCTCCGTGTCCCAAGCGGCGTAAGCTACCCGCTCTCTATCCGCAAAGCATACCGCAGAACCTATCCTGAGTATTTCGAATCTATGACTATCGCCAAGGTCAAACACTATCCGACCCACCTGCAAGAGATGATGAACTATGTCAACTGCGGCGGTATCAATGTCGTCCTCACTCCGGGCAGGTTCAATTCCGCATTCTATGAGCATAGCTATCTTGCCAAAGAGACGGGAGCCAAACTCGTCACAAACGAAGATCTCGTAGTCGTGGACGATATCCTCTATCTCAAGCGGTATGACGGGGCGAAGGTGCGCGTCGGGGCGGTATATCGCCGTCTGGACGATGACTTTTTGGATCCGCAATTTTTTGAGCCAACCAGTCTCATAGGCGTGCCCGGCATCATCAATGCCTATCTGAAAAAGAATGTCGCTATCATCAATGCTGTGGGCAACGGTGTCGCCGATGACAAAGGGATCTACTATTTCGTACCCAAAATGATCCGCTACTATCTGGGCGAAGAGCCGATACTCTCCAATGCCCCAACCTATCTGCCCTACTTCGAGGAGGATAGAAAATATATCCTTGATCATCTCCATGAACTCGTCATCAAAGATGTAGCCGAAGCCGGCGGGTATGGCGTACTTTTTGGAAGCAAGCTCTCAAAAGAGGAACTTTCCAATATCCGCGCGATGATCATCGCTGAACCGCGCCGCTTCATCGCGCAAGAGCTGATAGAATTTTACGATATAGACTGCATGATGGAGGGCGGGCTCGCTCCGCGCAAATCGGATCTGAGAGCTTATGTGATCTATGGCGAAGAGATCAAAGTGTGGAGCGGCGGTTTGACACGCTATGCACTCGAAGCCGGCAATTATCTCGTCAACTCTTCACAGGGCGGCGGATTTAAAGATACTTGGGTTGTAGGAGAGTAATATGGGAAGCAATATCACGATAAGAGCAGCGGAACATCTCTACTGGCTTGGCCGCTATCTCCAAAGAGGCGAAACTATGATAGCGGAGAGCTTAAATGCGTATGATTATGTTATCGATCGGGATTTTGGGGCAGGCAAAGAGCTCTTTGCAAAGCTCGGTCTCTCTATAGATTACAAAAATGCCAAAGAGTTTTTGCATATTGCAACTTACGGGGATCACAACTCAAGCATTTCCGGGATTTTTGAAATGGCCAGAGAAAATGCGATCGTTTGCCGCGATCTGATCGATGATCGAGGTTTCAGCTTCCTCAACCATATCCACAACACTCTGCAAGAGGGCAAAAACAGAGAAGTTTCATCCTATATGCTTGAGGATATTCTAGATGATACGCAGACCACGCTCGGGATATTTTTTTCCGAGATTTACCGTCCGGAAGCCTATCATTTCATCAAATTTGGTCAGTATATAGAGCGGGTTGATCTGATGGTGCGGATCTTTGACTCACTTGAAATGATTTTGCTGGACACTGAAAAGATCAATATGCTCGGGCATAAACTCCACCCTGATTTTAAAGATGTCAAACTTACCTTCAGCGACAAAACGCGGGTAACAACACTCTTTAACTCCCTCATTGGGCAGATCATCGTTTCTCAGAGGTAGTTTTTGAAAATTTTTATAAAAGGAGCGCGATATGATGGAGGTTGAAGAGGTTTTTTCGATCGAGCTCCCTGTCGCCGAGAAATTGAGTATCAAACGCCAGCGTTTTACCCCAGAGTCAGGTG
>DZAQ01000167.1 GCA_022729615.1 Sulfurovum sp. | reverse complement strand
TTCCCTCTTGCGCCGGTTTATCAAAAGGCTGGTATTGACTTCAGACAGGCCAAAGCGCTGGAGATACATCCCGAGGGAAAAGAGGGAAGCGATAAACCATTTATTGTTGTCGAATACACCTCCAAAGAAAAAGAGGGGCAAAAAGAGGAGTTGACCTACGACTATCTCATCAATGCCACAGGACCAAAACTCAATTTCGGAGCTACTCCCGGACTGGGCGAGGGCACTCAGCTTGGCGAGCATACTGTTTCTGTATGTACGGCTGACCATGCGACTCATGCGAATGAAGAGCTTCAAAAGTGCATCACAAAAATGAAAGCCGGTCAAAGACAGAGGTTTCTCGTCGGTACCGGTCACGGCATGTGTACCTGCCAAGGGGCTGCATTCGAATATATCTTCAATATAGAACATGAGCTCAAAGAGGCGAATGTCAGAGAGATGGCGGATATCAAGTGGATATCCAACGAATCTTTCCTTGGCGATTTCGGAATGGGCGGGATCCACTTCAATATGGGCGGATTTGCAACCTCAAGTAAAGTTTTTGCCGAGTCACTCTACTCTGAAAGAGGGCTAGACTGGATTGTCGGGGCGCATGTCAACAAGGTCGAAGCCGGAAAGGCACACTATGAACTTCTTGACGGAAGCATGGGCGAAGAGGAGTTTGACTTTGCGATGCTGATCCCGCCGTTTGCCGGCGTTGGACTCAAAGCCTACGCGAAAGACGGTTCAGACATTACCGATACTATTTTCGCTCCGAATGGATTTATGAAAGTGGATGCGAACTATAGCGCCGGAGCGTATGCGAACTGGAAAGCAAGCGACTGGCCGCATACACTGCAAAACCCAACCTATAAAAATATATTTGCGGTAGGGATTGCGTTTGCACCGCCGCACCCCATCTCCAAACCGATGACCACACCAAACGGAACCACGATCGTGCCGACTCCGCCGCGAACCGGTATGCCTTCAGCGATGATGGGAAAAGCAGTCGCCAACTCTGTATGCGACATGATCAAAGGCGCGACTGCACCGACACACACTGCATGCATGGCAGAGATGGGCGCAGCGTGTGTTGCATCCGCCGGAAAAGGGCTCTTCACAGGTACAGCCGCAGCGATGACGGTTTATCCGATCGTGCCGGATTTTGAGAAGTACCCTGGAGTAGGAAGAGATATGAACGGCACAACAGGGGAGCTTGGATTGGCAGCCCACTGGATCAAGCATATCCTCCACCATATTTTCCTCTGGAAAGCCAAACTCAAGCCGGGCTGGACATTGATTCCGGAGTAAAAGACAGTTGCGACAACCATCAAAAAATAATTAAAAAGGGAGAAAAAATGGCAGAAAAACACTTAGGACACATTCAGCCCTACAGCGCACAATTTGGAACAATGATTCCATTAGGTACACAGAAATTTTTGCGAACATGCATCATTTACCAGCTTATTCGATTTGTGGTGATCAATATTCGAATGACGGTTCTTATACTCAAGTCACACCACTAAAATCTTTTCAAACCTTCCACTTGTGGGCATACGCCCACACCTTCCAGAAAAACAAAAGAGAGATGGATGATTAGAGATATTATTGCCTACCCTGACGAGCGTATCAATATCGCGTCTGCGGATGTCCGACACTTTGATGCTGAGCTTATAAGCCTGATCGAAGACCTCCAAGATACTATCGAAGCCCACCGCACACAAGGTTTGGCGGCGATACAAATCGCCGTTGCCCGCTCTGTGGTCGTGGTCAAAAATGAACAAGGGGAGTGGCTAGAGATCATCAATCCTCGTGTCATCAAACATGAGGGCAAAACTATCTCCAAAGAGTCCACGCTCTATCTCCCCGATATCCTTGAAGAGATTCCTCGCTATGAGAAGATCACATTTGTGTATCAAGATCGTACCGGAGCCCAACACTCCATGAGCGCCGAAGGGGCATTTGGGTTTCTCTTGCAGCGCAAGATAGACTATCTCTTTGGAGGAACATTTGCCAACAAACTCGACAAACAACATCGTAAGCAAGTGGAACAAAAACTCTCGATTCGGGGCAATATAGGGGAGTTCAATGCCACCTCCCGCATCTCCAAACGCGAATATTTCAAAAGTTTTATGAACAAACTCCTCTTTTTCGAAGCCTTGACACTTTTTACCCCTCTTTTTGACTTTAAAACAGAAACATTGCACTCTTTTTATAAGTATGATATTTTTGCAACGATCACAACATTTGTCCTGACCATTGCCTATGTCATCTATGCCAAATATGAAGCAAGTCGTGTAGTCTCATGCACAGGATGCCAAGTTGTCAGTATTTCGGCTGTTGCTGTAAAATATTT
>DZAQ01000166.1 GCA_022729615.1 Sulfurovum sp. | reverse complement strand
GCGGCTTCGATGAGCGGCAGACCAAATCCCTCTCCTTGGCTTGGGAGTATGAGAGAGCTTGCGGCACCATAGATTTGTTCAAGGTACTCATCGCTGATCCCCTCGAGCCAAAAAAGCTGATGATTCATTTGTGGATGAGCGCGGAGTTTTTCTGCAAGCTCTTCAACCATCCATCCCTGTTTGCCCACAATGACAAGATTGACCTCTTTGCCGCCACTCCAGAGCATCTCAAAGGCTTCGAGTGTTTGGGCGTGACCCTTTCTAGGCTCGAGTGTTCCTACCATCAAAAATGATGGTCTGGCTTTGATCCGCTTGATGATCTCTGAGCCATTTTCCGGAACACCTGTGGAGGGAGAGCTGTTTTGGATATCTGCGCCCAAATGAAAGTAGTTTATTTGCGGGAGCTGCATAGTGGTATGGCTTGTAAGCCATTGGCATAGATCCTCGGCAACAGACTTTGAGATACAGAGAAATCCGTCCGCCACACTGCTTGTCTCGCGCAAGAGCCTTTCAAATGCGATAGATGCTTCGATAGGCCACCACCTAGGATTTTGCAGCAGCAGGATATCGTAGATCACAAAATAGAGCCGCACACCGTGTTCTTTGAGTATTTGATAGTAGAGTTTTTGTTTGGGTTGCACTCCCGGGGAGAGGTCAAGCCCCAAAAAGATATCCCCTGCCCCTACATCGATACGCGAGCGATCAAGAAGCTCTATCTCCTCTCCTCTCTCTCTTGCCAAAAGCAGCTCTTTGGCATAATGGTAGCCTAGCCTATCGCTCACGGCATAGACCGGTTCGACGGTGTAGCCTGCCGGCGAATTTGTCGAGAGCTCAGCGAGAATACTTCTGACAACCCTTTGGATCCCGCTTTTGGCATCCTCTTTGATCAATTCGGATATATCCACGAAGAGCTGTTTTTTCTCTTGGGGTCTATGGTTGGAAGAGATGCAGCGCGCTAGGTTCATCAGATCTTTGTCGGTCTGTTTTGCGTCAATAGCTGCGATGGAGTTGATAAGGAGCTGCTGATACTCCATTGGCCGCTTAGAGGGATTGTTCGCCGTATTGCTTTTGGTTTCAAAAAGATGTTCGAGTGCGGTGATGATTTTAAGAGCGCTTTTGTCCCAAGAGAACTCCTGCGACTGCTTGAGTCCATGCCTGATAAGCTCTTGCCTGAAGGATTCGTTTTGCAAAACTTCCGCGATCTTCCCGGCGATACTCTCGGCATCAAAAGGGTCAAAGAGGGCATCCTCTCTTCCTATAACCTCAGGAATACTTGTGTTGTTGGAGCCTATCACGGCAGCGCCGCACGCCATTGCTTCGAGTGCAGGCAGTCCAAACCCCTCGTGCCATGAGGGAAAGACATAGAGATCGCATAGATTGTACAGGGCGACAAGCTCCTCATCTTTGACGATCCTTGTGAAAAGTACCGACTCTTTTTTCAGTCCGCACGAAGAGGCAAATTTGCTAAACTCCAAATAGCGCTCCGTCGGCATTCCGCCCGCGATGACGAGCTGATACTCTTGTTTGAGCGTTTCGGGGAGTTTCGCGTAGGCTTCTATCAGTTTTTTGTGATTTTTTCTCTCATCTGAGGCGCCGGAATAGAGAAGAAATCTATTTTTTATGCCAAATTTTTGTTTGAGATCTTGAATGGTCTCTCTCTCCAAGGTGATAGGCCGGAACATTGTATCAACGGCCGCAGCGATATTGACAATTTTGGCTTGGTCTATATGGAGGTACTGCATCGCCTCTTTGCAGGAGGAGTCGGATATCCCAAAGAGCAGCTCCGTTTTTTGAAAACTGCCCACTCGTTCGTAGTAGTACTCTTCAAAGATCTTTCCCTCCGGATGGATATATTTTTCCGGGTTTATCATGGGGATAGCGTCATAAAAAATAGCCGCAGTCGGTCTGTTGATGATTCTATTGATGCTCACGGCGATATCGTCTGCCCATCCCTCGACTATGCTTGTGATCAAAATGATATCCGGTTCAAGCGAATCGATAAAAGCTTCCCTGAGGAGCTCATTGGCGCTTTTTCGAAATGCGTTGGCTTTTGTATGGCTGGAGGCAGGATAGTACCCATCCCAAACTTTGATATTCCCAGAAGGCAATAGCTCTGCAAAATGGGCTCGAATTCCCTCCAGCGTCTCTCCTAGAATGCCGTTTAAGACGATGAAGATCTCATGCGCTTTGGCATTTCTAGCGAGCGCTTGCGAGATCGAGAGCGAATATCTGCCGATGCCCCTGAGTCTGCTGTAGCTCTGTGCCCCCTGCAGGTCGATCACTATCCTCACTGTCGCGTCCCTTTTCTTGCATTTATATTTTGTCTCAACTCTTCGTAGATCGCATTTGCATTGGGCGA
>DZAQ01000045.1 GCA_022729615.1 Sulfurovum sp. | reverse complement strand
GCAGCATTCCGGAGATCCAGATCAGCTCCCGTCCTTTTTTGTATGAACTATAGTAGATACCCGTAAACATATGAATATAGATGATCAAAAATACGACAGACGCGCCGACACCATGGATATGTCTCCAGAGCCATCCATAGCCGACTTCTGTCATGATGATATAGTTAACGCTGTCAAATGCCGTACTGGCATCCGGCTTGTAATACATCAAAAGGAAGATTCCGCTGACCAAAAGTATGCCGAATGTGGCCGCTAGAACCATCCCCATCGCCCAAAGAAAGTTAATATTCTTCGGGATCCAATACTCTGTTGAGAGTACTCTTTTGAGTGTCTCTACCGCTAGACGCTGATCAAGCCACTCACCGATACTGTTTGCTTTTTCAAAATGTGCCATACTCTCTCCCTTACACCGTCAAGCCGGAGGCTTTCATTTTTTGATAATCCGGACCCTCTTCTCCAAGAACCAGCTTGGTGCCGTCAACCTTGAAGGGAGGAATCTCGAGCGGGCTTGGAGGAGGACCAAATATCTGATGTCCGCTTGCATCAAATTCGCCGCCGTGACAGGCGCACTTGAACTTATGTTCATCCCCAAAATATGCCGGGATACATCCCAAATGGGTGCAAAGTCCGATTGATACATGAAATCTATCGGAGCCGATGACTACATCTCTGTCATCCGGCTTCATATCTTTGGATTTCTTTAAGATAAAGATAGGTTTCCCTCTCCATTTTTCCACATTGAGCACATTCTCTTGTGCTGCACTGACATCTACTGTAGTAAAACCGGCCGCTTTTACGCTTGGAAGCGGATCCCAGCTCCGCTTCATTGCGTACAACGCGGCTATGCCACCTAGTGCGGTAAAACCGCCCAGCGCCATACCCATAAAATCCCGTCTATCGCTCATAGTTTTCCTTTAAAAAATATAATGATGAAGCGATTATAATGTATCTCTTATTAAATATTTATAAATTAGGCTTGCCAAAGAGCGCTCTAGCGATATTTTCTGCACCCTTGTAGGGTTTTTTCTCACTCTCTGCCTCAAAGAGTGTATTAAAATCTACTTTCTTAAAATTCTCAATTAGAGTGATGCCACAATCAACAAGCTGTCGAAGAGCGCATTCACTCTCAGAACTGTTTTGCATATATGCCACATTTGCTCCGGCTGCTCTAGCTTCAAGGGCGCACTGTTTCGATGCGGTTATGATCCTGCTTCGAGCGGAGAGCATTGCGGCATACTCTTCAGGCTCGATAAGATGATGAAACAGTTTTGACAAATCATTTTCATACTTCACAAAAAAATAGTGCCCCATAAGCAGATCCATCCCTTTGTCGCCGAAAAAATCAGCGTGCGAAAGAATATTTTTGTCATAGTCGGCATCACCGTAAAAAAAGAGGATCCTCTCCTCTTTTTTGTCTTTCGCCCCCTCTTGTGTGTATCTTGAATCAATTATCGGAGTTTGGATACACAACTCCTCATTGTCACAAAATGGCTTCAGGACGATTTCACCGAACAAAGAGCGGTAATCACACCTATCCGTCACATAAACGAGCGGGGAGAACTCTGCTGCGTATCGTTCCATCCGGCTATTTGTATCTTCGGGAGTATCGAGGATGACGGCATCCCCCCTCTTGGCGACCGCATCCACATCAAGTATGGTTTCGATGGTTACCGCGTCAGCCACTCCCAAATCTTTGGCGGCAAGACCGGCACGAAAATCATTGACGATCAGCTGCGCCTCTTGCCCCTGTTTTTTGAGTGCGCCAACCATCGCTACGCCCCGACGCACACAATCCAAACCAAATTTATGGCTGCTAAAAGCGTAATAATAGATCATACTCCCCTCCTTTGGGACATTTTGATATAGATATGGATGATTTCCAAAGCGGCAGGGGTCACACCGGATATCTCTGATGCGCCAAAAAGTGTCGGCGGTTTTACTCTTTGGAGCTTTTCGACGATCTCATTACTCAGTCCCGAAACCTTCTCATAAGCAAAATCTTCAGGGATTTTCACTCTGAGCATCTCATGCATCGCATCGATCTGATGCTGCTGTTTTTCGATGTATCGGCTATATTTGGCTGTCACCAAAATCTGCTCTATCACCTCATCACTATACCGATCAAAATCAGGAAGCAGAAAAACAAGTTTTTGGCGATCAAAATCACCCCTGCCGATGATATCGATCCAGATGGTCTTATCGTTGATCTTCATTTCACCGATAGACTCAAGTTTGGAGAGAAACTCTTGTGTTGGTGTAGCAAAACTGTTTTTGAGAAAATCAACTGCCTCCAAGATCGCTGCTTTTTTGGCTTCTGCCTTTTGCGCATATGAAGCATCCAATAAACCAAGTGCTCTGCCGTAGCCGGAGAGTCTCAAATCAGCATTATCTTCTCTGAGCAGCAGCCTATACTCTGCGCGGCTTGTAAACATTCGGTAGGGTTCATTTGTGCCTTTTGTCACCAAATCATCGATCAAAACGCCGATATATGCTTCATCCCTCCCGAGAATAAATGGCTCTTTGCCTTGGAGATGGAGCGCCGCATTGATACCCGCCATCAATCCTTGAGCCGCTGCCTCTTCGTACCCTGTCGTGCCGTTGATCTGGCCTGCGCAATAGAGTCCTGAGATTTTTTTGGTCTCAAGTGTATGTTTGAGTTCGGTTGGCTGCACAAAGTCGTATTCGATAGCATACCCGTAGCGGACTATCTTCGCATTCTCCAGCCCACGCACGGATCGGATCATATCGAGCTGCACATCGGTTGGCAGTGAGGTGCTCATACCGTTGATATAGTACTCTGTCGCCTCTCTCGTCTGCGGTTCGACAAAGATCTGATGTCGCGGTCTCTCCCTAAAACGATTGACCTTATCCTCAATGCTTGGACAGTAGCGCGGACCGACACCCTCTATCTGACCCGAAAAGAGAGGAGCGCGATAGAAATTATTTTCGATAAGAGTGTGAGTCTCCTCATTCGTATAGGTCACATAGCACGGCAGCTGCTTTGGATGGAATGCGGTTCTGTCCGTTCGAAATGAAAATGGGATCGGAGGCTCATCGCCACCCTGAGGCTCCATCACGCTAAAATCGATACTTTTCCCCTCCAGCCTCGCGCAAGTGCCGGTTTTGAGCCTGCCTATAGCCAAACCCAAACTACGCAAAGAGGCAGCCAGCTCTATCGAAGCAAACTCCCCCTGTCTGCCTGCTTTTTGCTGCTTATCGCCGATATGGATCGTCCCATCCAAAAATGTACCTGTCGTAAGGATGACCCTAGATGCCAAATAGCGGTTACCCAGCTGTGTCTCTACCCCAAAGATGGCATTATCTTCTACCAAAAACGAAGTAACAATCTCCTGCTTCACTTCAAGATTCTTACTGCCCAGCACTACGCCGCGCATATAGATTCTGTAGCGATCCATATCTATTTGCGCCCGTGAACCGCGAACTGCAGGACCTTTGGAGGCGTTGAGCGTACGAAACTGCAATCCGGTCGCATCGGTTGCCAATCCCATCTCGCCGCCTAGCGCATCTACCTCTTTGACCAGATGACCTTTGGCGAGTCCGCCAATAGCAGGATTGCAGCTAGAAGCTCCGATCTGCTCAGCCAAAATAGTCACCAGAAGTGTCTTGGCGCCCATCCTCGCACTTGCCAATGAGGCCTCAATGCCGGCATGTCCGCCGCCAATTACAATTACATCATACTCCATCTTTTTCCTTCAAAGGCTGCATAAAACTTGTAGTTTTTGTTATAATTATAGCAAAAAGGCATCTATGTTTACCGGATTGATACGAGAAATTGCTACAGTCAGCCGCTATGCGAACAATATACTCTCTATTCGCTCGCACCACAAAGCCAAGATAGGGGAGAGTATAGCCGTCAACGGTATTTGCCTCACTGTTGTCCGCGTCAATAGCGACGGCTTTGATCTTGAGCTGGCAGACGAAACACGCGCCATAATCGATGAAAACAGGCTCAAGGGAAAAGTTCACATAGAGCCTGCCATGCAGCTTGGTGACCGCTTTGACGGGCATATAGTACAAGGGCACATAGACTGCACCGGAACTCTTTTGCGTACAACCGCCAGAAGCAACGGTGTAGATTTTTTCATCCGAGTTGATCCGAAACATATCCTCTATATAGTACCAAAAGGTTCGATCACCATCGATGGTGTCAGCCTGACTGTCAATGATGTTTACACCGACTCTTTTCGGTTGACGCTGATTCCTCAGACACTCAAAGAGACACTTATCGGCAGCTACAAAATCGGTACCAAAATCAACATCGAAACCGATCTCTTTGCTAGATATATCGACCACATCCTCCGGCACAGATCTGCCAAAAAGCAGGTAAGCTGGGAAGATATCGATGCAATGCATGCACTGTTTTGATGAATCTCTATCATTTTGATATCCCCGAAAAGCTCGAATCGTTCGAGACTCTCTTGGCATATAAAAATATCAAAATCGTTCGTATTGTCAGTTCGGATCAGCTAGAGGAGAGACTCTATATTCAAGAGGAGGATGAGTGGGTAGTGCTGCTTGAAGGGGAGGCTCTCCTAGAGGTTGATGGTCGCAATCACTCTTTGAAAAAGGGTGATTCTCTCTTTATCCCCGCAAAAACAAGCCATCGGGTACTCTCTGCCAAAAAAGGGACGCTTTGGCTTGCGATCCACATATTTTAGAACTCTCCTAGATCAGACACTTTCCGATCTCAACATCCCTGTACTCTGCCCCAAGAAGCTTGCAGGCACGCTTCATGATCGAGGCGATCGTAAATCCGAAACGCTCAAAAAGAAGCTCAGCCGGCGCGGAAGCCCCAAAGCCCTCCATCCCAAGCACATCATCGGCATAGCGATAGTATTCAACCGCTCTAGCCGCTTCTACTGCCAATACTTTGGTGTCGGGGTTGACAACCCTAGTCCTATACGCCTCATCCTGCTCATCAAAGAGATCAAGACAAGGGACTGAGACGACATTTGCCTTAATGCCAAGAATCTCGAGATGGCAAGCAGCCCTCAGACAAGGCATCAACTCCGAACCGCTTGCCATGAGCGTCAAAGTTGCGCCTTCACGCTCTTTGACAAGGTAGGCGCCGTTGGCAACTTCACCAAAATCTCTTTTTGGCTTGAGTGTTTTGAGCTTTTGACGGCTCAACACAAACCCTTGAGGCGCTTGAATCTCAAGCGCTTTCTTCCACGCCTCGACATTTTCTGTCGCATCCGCCGGTCTCCAGAGATAGAAGTTGGGGAGTGCGCGGAATTGGCTCAAATGCTCGATCGGCTCGTGTGTCGGACCATCCTCGCCCACTCCGATACTGTCATGCGTCCAGACAAAAAAGTTTTGGATACCCGTGAGCGCCGCGATACGCACGGCGGGCTTTTGATAATCAGAAAAGACAAAAAATGTCCCATTAAACGGGATCAAAGTTCCATAAAGCGCCATAGCGTTCGTGATGGCTGCCATCGCGTGTTCTCGGATACCGAAGTGAATATTTCTGCCCTTCGGAAAATCGCCCATATTGTTGAGTGTAGTTTTGTTTGAAGGACCAAGGTCAGCCGAACCGCCTATAAATCCGGGAATGGCAGTCGCGATAGCATTGAGGATTTTCCCGTTGCTATCTCGAGTAGCCATCTCTTTGTCGTTGGTAAAATCAGGAAATTTAATCGAAGCAAAATCTGGATTGAGCAGCCTGGCAAGCGCTTCATTTTGTTCGATGAGCGGCGCCTCTTTGTGTCTATGCAGCCACTCTTTTTCGGCAAGCTCTCCTTGTTCCACGGCACATCTGAAGCGCACAAGCACATCTTCGGAGATATAAAAATGCTCTTCGGGCGGGCATCCTGCTTTTTGCTTTGAGACAGAGATAGTCTCTGCCCCCAAAGGCGCGCCATGCGTTTCATGGCTTCCCTCAAGTCCATCCGCGCCTCTGCCGATAATAGTGTTGGCGATGATAATCGTTGGCTTCGCAGCGCTTTTTGCTTCGATAAGCGCCGCGTCGATCGCATCGTAACAGTGTCCGTTGATTTGAAGGACATTCCAATTTTGCGCCTCAAACCGCTTAGCAACATCCTCACTCCATGCGAGACTTGTCTCTCCCTCGATCGTGATCTCATTGCTATCATAGATGAGTATCAAATCCTTGAGTCCCAAATGTCCCGCCAAGGCGCACGCCTCATAGCTGATCCCCTCCTGGAGATCTCCGTCACCGCAGAGACAATAGACTTTATGGTCGATCAGTGCGCAAGTTTCAGAATTGACCTGATTTGCCGTGTAGGCTGCCGCCATCGCGAAACCAACCGCATTTGCAACCCCTTGCCCCAGGGGACCGGTCGTGATCTCGATGCCTGCCGTGTGTCCGTACTCGGGGTGTCCGGGTGTTTTGGAGTCAAGCTGTCTGAAGTTTTTGAGGTCATCGAGAGAGAGGTCATACCCCCAAAGATGCAGGAGCGAATAGATAAGTCCCGTCCCGTGTCCGCCCGAAAAAACAAGACGATCTCGGTTGAGCCATTTTGGATTTTTGGGATTGTGCCGAAGGTGCTCACCCAAAACTACGGCGATATCTGCCAGCCCCATTGGAGCGCCGGGGTGTCCTGAATTGGCTTTTTGAACCATATCGGCTGCTAAAAATCTGATAGTGTTTGCCATTTTTATGCGCATTGAATTGGGCATCTTCTGTTATCCTTTGTGTCTATTGAGGTAGTGTCGCATAAGCGGGTCAAGCGCAGCTTGTAGTCTTGTATCAAAACTCTCAAATTGTCTTTGCAAATCTTTTGCGAGCAGATCAGCCTGAGCCATGCTCTCTTCGAGTCCCAAAAGATTGACAAAACTATTTTTCTTTGTATCATTGCCGGTAGTTTTTCCAGCCTCTTCGTCGCTCATCGTCACATCGATGATATCGTCTTGGATCTGAAAGAGGAGCCCAAGATCAAGTCCGAACCGATAGAGATTCTCTTCGGTCTCTCTGCCAAGCTGGACGATCACCGCACCCATCTGCAGACTCGCGGCGATAAGCTTTGCTGTTTTATTGGTATGCAGAGTTTTGATCTGCTCAAGCGCAAGAGGGGTGTTTTCAAAATAACAATCAAGCGCCTGCCCCAGCACCATACCGCTGCTGCCTCCACTATATGCCAACAGCTCAACGAGTCGTATCTTGATATCTTCGCGCAGAGGCGCTTTGGCAATGAGATAAAATGCATCGGTATTGAGAGCATCCCCTACCAAGATCGCCGTCGCCTCATCATAGTGGCTGTGGAGCGTGGGATGCCCTCGTCTCAGCGGGGCATCGTCCATCGCAGGCAGATCGTCATGGATCAGCGAGTAGGTATGAAACATCTCCAGCGCCAAAGCGACAGGCATACTCCCCTCGACAAGCATCGGCTCATACGCATCCACCACATCAAGCAGAAGCATAGGACGAAATCGCTTACCGCCCGCGAGCAGCATCTCTGCCAGAGCTGCTTCAAATATGGGATGAAATGAGGCGACTTTCGGTAAATGCGACTGCAAATAGGCTTCAAATCGATGCATTGGCTCGGCTTTCCTCTCATTATGAATGGTTGAGATTATAACCAAAATAGGATAAAATATTTGCCATGAAGCGAACAAGCAAAGAGAAGATCATCTATTGGAGCAAAAGAGGGGTGGGGGTAGCGGCGCTTTTTATCTGGATAGCGGTCATATTGGAAATAGTACAAAGCAAGGGGTCATTTATCGAGCAGGCTCCCTACTGTATGGCTGGCACAATGATTATTTTTGGTCTGCTCTCAGCCCTCTTCAAGGCTCTTGAGTGGTGGCAGGAGAGAGAATGAAGCGGTTTACTTTTTGATTTTCGCTTTTTTGGCGATCTCCTTGATGATCTCCTCAGTACTTTTTCCCTCAACATTGATAGTGATGTCCGTGATTTTTTGATAGGCTTTTTCTCTTTCGATATAAAGCTTTTTTGCCTCCTCCGGATTTGCGAAGAGGGGTCTTTTTTGGATTTTTAACTCAGCGTTTTTGGATGTAAGGAGTCGATTGAGTATCCACTCAAATGATGCCTCCAAGAGCACAACGGTACCGAGATCTTTAAGGTTGTCAACCTTGTAAAACCCGCCGCCGCAGCTGACAAGAGTCCCTTTGATGCAATCTTCAATCCAGTCCGCCACCTCTTGTTCAAGCACTCGAAAATAGCTTTCGCCATCCTCTTCAAAAATTTTTTTAATTTTTCTATTTTCTCTCGACTCTATCAAATCATCCGTATCGATATTGAAAACATCATAGGTTTTGGAAAAGGCACGCGCAGTCGTACCTTTGCCTACACCCATGAAGCCGATCAAAATAATATTTTTTTTCATAGTAACGCACCTTTTAGCTCATTTACATTGCAGATATCTGTAATTTTTTGCTATTATATCCCATTATGATATCAAACTAGCAACAGGGGGCTTAAGTGATGAAAAAAGTGTTAATTACCGGTGTCGGCTCAGGCATCGGATATGCTTTGGCAGAAAAATATCTCGAAGAGGGTGTTAGTGTCTATGCTATAGGGAGAGATGCTCCGCCTCTCTTGGATAAACATCCGGCATTTTTCTTCTTCCCGTATGATTTGAGTAAAACTTTTCTGCTCAAAGCTGAAGTGAGCGAATTTATAGCTCATCACCACTTTGATCTTGCCATTCTCAATGCGGGTATTCTCGGAGAGATCAAGCCGCTCAAAGAGACGATGCTTGAGGAGATGAAAGAGGTCATGGAGGTCAATCTCTGGGCAAATAAAGAGCTCATTGATGCGCTTGATGCTCATAGCTCCGTTGATCAAGTCGTCGCGATCAGCTCCGCTACCTCTAGGGTGAGCATGAAGGGGTGGGGCGCTTACTCTCTTTCTAAGAGTGCGCTCAATACACTCATAGACATCTACGCCAAAGAGTTGCCGCATATCCATTTTAGCGCCATCGCACCGGGTTTTATCCGGACACCTATGACCGAGTATCTTCTTGGCGAAGTTGATCGAAAACGCTATCCTTCCATAGAGGAGCTTGCTCAACTGCCTATCATTTCAGCGCAACAGGCGGCAACACTCCTCATTAAAAGCTTCAAAAAGCTCAAAGGATATGAGAGCGGAAGTTTTGTTGATATCACCAAACCCTAATCAAAAAATCATCCCATCCGCAGGCGAACTTGCCGTAGCAAAGGGTCGTTTAGGGATGCGTCCGGCTTGATAGCTCATTCGCCCGGCGATGACGGCGTGTTTCATCGCTTGCGCCATCAGTATCGGGTTTTTTGCTTGTGCGATTGCCGTATTGGTGAGTACACCATCTGCCCCCAACTCCATAGCTATGGCTGCGTCGCTGGCGCATCCGATACCGGCATCCACGATCACCGGAACCGAGATCGCTTCACGAATGAAGTGAATGTTAAATCTATTTTGTATCCCAAGCCCTGAGCCGATAGGAGAGGCGAGAGGCATTACGGCGTGCGCGCCTGCATCCTCTAGCCGTTTTGCCATGATGGGATCATCGCTTGTGTATGCCATGATGGTAAATCCCTCTTTGGCAAGCACTTCACACGCCTTGATCGTTTCGATCACATCGGGATAGAGTGTTTTTTGGGTGTCGCCGATCACTTCAAGCTTGATGAGATCGATTCCTGTTGCCTCTTGGGTCAGCCTAAAAAGCGTAATTGCCTCTTCGGCATTGACACATCCTGCGGAGTTTGGAAGAAACTTGACATTGGTATCTTTGAAGTAATCCATCAAATTCTCCTCTTCCGGATTGGTGATATTGAGTCGTCTCACCGCGACTGTGATCAACTCACTCCCGCTTGCCAGCGTCGCATCGCGCGTCATCTGAAAGCTCTCATATTTCCCGCTCCCTACGATCAATCTGCTTCCCAGTTCATACCTGCCTATCTTCAATATATCGTTCATGTTTCTCCTTTTATTCAGGGTTCAAATTAA
>DZAQ01000044.1 GCA_022729615.1 Sulfurovum sp. | reverse complement strand
CACACAAGAGCAGGACAAAGCAGTTGAAGAGGCGCTCAAGTGACTGCTACAGTTGCCTCACATAGGCGGTAGTTATCTCTTTTTTGATGGTATCCAATGCAGTATTGGCTTGCGCTTGGCTGGCATAAGGACCGATCAGGACTTTATACCCGCCTATTTCATTGAT
Source organism: Sulfurovum sp. (assembly GCA_022729615.1). Classification (GTDB taxonomy): domain Bacteria; phylum Campylobacterota; class Campylobacteria; order Campylobacterales; family Sulfurovaceae; genus SZUA-451. The sequence continues at coordinate 9,832 of DZAQ01000044.1, read as the reverse complement.
GATACGATATGAGAGGGTTTTATTGTCAAGATCGGACAAAAACTTCTCATCCGGCGCAGCCTCAAAAGTACCTGCTTGGACAAAATATTTTCCGCTTGTAGCCGCTTGGTCGATATCGCCCCAGAGTCTTTGAGCATTCTCTTTGTGCTCCCGTGATGGAACACTGCTCGCTACCGACATTGCTCCCCCATCATACTCGATAAGCCACTTGATAATATCATCTTCAAGAGTTTTGCCTTTCCATTTCGCCTGCTTTCCGTTGACAAGGATCACGACCGTATAGAGCTTTCCGGATCTGCTTTGGACATATCCGGCGATATTTTTGGCATCATCGAGCGTTCCGGTCTTCATCCATGCGCGATTTCTCACACTGCTATTTTGAAATCGCCTCTTGATCGTTCCGTCAACTCCGGCTATAGAGAGCGTTTTCATCCAGCGGTCTCCATAGTTTTGATAGGCATGATCAAGCACATTTGACAAACTTCGAGCAGTGATCCGAGACACCCTGGAGAGCCCGCAGCCATTGTCGATATGGCACTTGGGGGTATCGAGCAGCCGGTAGCGGTTGAGTATCTGCGCGATGGCTCTCCGCCCTTTATCGGTATCGGCAGGATCCCCATACACCTTGGCGCCAAGCGTGAGAAGCAGATGTCTTGCGTAGAGATTGTTGCTCTCTTTTGAAGTTTCTGAAATGATCTTTTCCAGTGTATCCGAGTGGTGCGTATAGAGTATTTTTGCGCTTGCAGGAAGCCTGGCAACCTTCATTTGCCCCCCATAACCAATACCGGAGCGTTTGAGCTGATGAGCAAATGCATCGTAAAAATCTCTATAGGAGCTTGTTACGATATAAGTGTAGCTCCGTTTTGGACACTGCACAGAAAGAGCTCCCGAGACTCTCAGTGTGGCAACACTGCCGGAGTTGTCCACCGAGATACTCGGCCACGATCTGCCTGCCGCACACCCTCCTCCGACTGACTGGATATTGTTGACAACTCTGTAGCTCTCCCCGGGGACACTCTTGATGACTTGATGCCGTCCCCCGCTTGGAGCTATCGAAAAGGTCGAAAGGTGCTCATTGAACATCAAGGCATCAGGCATCGCATTGTAGGCGCTATAGATATTTTTGTCAAAAAAGGAGCTGTTTTGCTTGGGAACATTGAAATAGGTACGGTCGATGATGATATTGCCTGTAATTTTTCTGATTCCTTTGGATTTGAGAGCCGTCACGATAGAGGGGAGATCGGAACTCTTGAGTGTCGGATCCCCGAAACCCTTGACGACCAAATCCCCATTAAGCACGCCGTTTCTAAGCTGTCCGGTCATATAAAATCGGGTTGCCCAGCGATACTCATACCCAAGCTCAAGCAGCACAGCATAAGCGCTATAGACCTTCTCTACCGATGCAGGCACCATCTGCTTATCGACATTGAGCGATGCGACAACTTTGTCGGTTTTCGTCTCTTTGACATAGACTGAAACACTCTCGGAAGAAAGCTGCGTTTTGTTGATCATATAGGAGATATCACTTGGAAGAGTATCTCCGAAAAGAGACGATATAAAAATAAAGATTAAGATTATTGGTAAAAAAATTATTCTCATGCAATTCCACTTATTGATTAATACAAACCAATATTTTAACATAGATTCTTGAAGAATCCCTTGAATTGCATGATACTTTGAGCCACCCGATACCTAGTAAAGGTACTCGCGCTTGAAATACTCTTGCGGTACTTTGCATAGAGGGCATGCTTTTGGCGGTTTTTTGCCACGATGGATATGCCCGCACACTTCACAAACCCAGATCTCCTCATCTTCGCTTGAGAAGAAGCCATCATCGATCATTGCCTGTTTGAGAGCCATATATTCCCGCTCATGTTCTACTTCGACCTTGGCGATAGCATTGAAAAGACGCGCAAGCTCCTTATGCCCTTCCGCTTCGGCGATGGCGGCGAAGTTCGGGTACATTTGTGTATGTTCATAGTTTTCGCCTGCCATACCTGTGTCAAGATTTTGCATGGTAGAGCCGACTTCATGACCGTCAACAAGTTTATGATAGGCTTTATACTCGGCTCTTGCGTGCCATTTTTCGTTTATCGCTGCCTCGCGGAAATGGCGTTCGATCGCATGCCACCCCTCTTCAAGAGCAATATCGGCAAAAAGGTCATACTTATTTCTCGCCATACTCTCTCCGGCAAACGCCTTCATCAAATTTACTGCGGTAAGATTTTCAGTGACACAGTGCATCGCTTCACCGCAACAGACCAGTTTGCCGCCGCCAACATGCTGCACCTCTATCTCATTGCCGCATATATTGCATTTATATGATTCATATTGTCTCATTCTGTTTTTCTCCTTCATTGTAAAAAATTGAAGAAAAAACTATTAAAACATTTCAAACTCATAGTTTTTTCAACTAAGCAAAGAGTACCATTTAAAAGCTTAAAGAATAATTTTTATTATTTAGTATATAAAATACAAAATCAATCCTCTGCGAATCTCTTTTCCCAGGCACAATGGAGCCTTTGCATCGCCTCTTGCAAAACCTCTTGTGAAGTTCCAACATTGATGCGCATAAATCCGCTTCCGGCTTCGCCGAAACTTCGACCTGCATTGAGTCCCAATTTGGCTTCTTGAGAAAAAAACTCTTCCAATGCCTGATCATCATAACCCAATCCTTGGCAATCAAGCCAGACCAAAAAGGTTGCCTCGGTCTCAACTGCCACAATCGGTATGGAATTGTCAGATAAATATCTATTGACAAGATCAATATTTTTTTTCAATTCCGCTTTCAGCGCTTCGAGCCAAGGTTTTCCGCCACTGTATGCAGCGATGAGCGCTTCGATACCGAAAGGATTTGCCTCCCCCAAACCGGCGCTTCGCTGTCTCTTCTCGTACGCAAGGCGCAATTTTTTATCCTCAATGATCACAAAAGAGCTCTGAAGTCCGGCGATATTGAAACTCTTGGAGGGTGCGCCAAGATGCAGAGTGCGCTCCGGAGCCAGTGATGCCATTATATTATGGTGCTTTTGGTAGATGATATCGGCATGGATCTCATCAGAGACGATCAAAATATCATACTTTCTGCAAAGAGCCGCAAGCCGCTCCAACTCCGCCAAATCCCACACTCTTGTCGTAGGATTGTGCGGCGAGCAGAACAAAAAGAGTTTCGCCTCTTTGGCTTTGGATTCAAAATCCTCGAAATCGATACTGTATCTTCCATCCCTATAAAGGAGTCTATTCTCAAGAAGCCTTCGTCCCTGTTTTTGTACCGCATGAATAAACGGAGGATAGATGGGCGTCTGCACAATGATACCGTCACCGACATTTGTCAGTGCCTCTACAGTGAGATTGATCGAAGAGACGACCCCGTTTGCCGGAACTATCCACTCTTTTTGGATATCCCACCCAAATCGATCCGTCATCCAGCCTGATATCGCGCCATAATAGGTGTCAGGATAGACCGTATAGCCGTATATGGGGTGCTTCGCTCTAGCGATAAGGGCATCTCGCACACAGCTTGGGGATGCCAAATCCATATCAGCGACCCAAAGAGGCAAAATATCCTTGGAGCCGAATCTCCGTTCCCGCTCCTCCCATTTGAGCGAATGCGTACCGCTTCGATCCACGGTATCCATGTTCAACCGATCCTCTCCCATACGCTCATTTGAGCAATTGAATGCTGAAACTTTCGAGCGGTTTCACGGATCACAAAAGGGATATCCTTCGTATCAAGAAGCGCAAATTGCGGTTCAAGAATCTCACGAAGCCCGTCAAGCGTCGTAAAGTTTTCTCCATCTCTCTTGAATCCTCCGATCCATCTCTCTTTGGGCGTGGACTCTTCTTGCCATGTATAGGGCGATGTGAGGATCACCAATCCTCCCGGATTGAGACGGTCATACAGCGAGAGGAGAAATCTCCTCGGATCATAGAGTCTATCGATCAAATTGCCGGCAAAGATGAGATCAAACCCTTTAAGATTTGGTTTGAGATTGCAGGCATCGCCCTGCCAAAATTCTACCTTCTCAGCAAGAGTATTGAGATCAAAATCTGCCAAACTGACCTCACGATACGCATCCAAATCCCCTTCGTCTGTAAGCCTATAGCGCAAATGACCTTTGCTTCTGAGCTGCTCGGCATTTTGGATAAAGCGCGCAGAAAAATCAACCCCCACAACATGCTCAAAGCCTCTCGCAAGCTCAAAACTGCTCCGACCGATCGCGCAGCCTATATCCAACGCCCTGCCTTTCGACTTGCCATCCATATAATCCAATGCCAATTTGGCGCACTTTTCCGGATAATTGGGCACATCCAAATGACTCTCCCCCCAGCCAAAATGGCAATATTGGGAGATAAGCCTGTCGCTCTCATATCCGCTCAATGCAGCCTCCTCTTGATAATCGCTTTGAATATATCGAAATCCTGCATGCTGGAAAAAATGGCGCCGAAAGGCATAGCGACTCTGCGGGGTCGCAAGATTGCCGCAGCTGATCCACGAGCCGCCCTTGATAAGATTGTGTTTGCCGTCAAATGTCGGCACCGTGAAGTCATCATAGATCGGGTGCACTTCAAATCCCTCAAATGGATAGATAGGAGTTTGGCTCCACTGCCACACATTGCCGATCACATCATAAAAATCCCCATGCGCAAAGGAGTCAATCGGCACAGATGAAGCATAGAGAGATAAGTTTATGTTTGCTTCAATTGGGTCTTGACGCTCCATCTTTTGCGACACCCCGCAATAATCACGCAGTCGCACATACTCATCCTCTGTCGGCAGAGTGATGGTTTTGGATTTTTTTTCTGATAACCACCTGCAAAAAGCATTGGCTTCGTGACAATTGACTTCAACCGGCCAATTGAGAGGCAGGGGAGTTTCTGCCGTGAGGGTGCGCAGGAGATATACATCATCGCGCAGAAGCCAAAACGACGGATACTCCGCCTTCGCAAAGAGCCTCCATGCATCCCCCTCATCATCCCAATAGCGCGCCTCTTTGTAGCCGTTCTCCTCGATAAATGCGAGATATTCTCCATTGGATACCAAATATTTCGAAGCGGCAAAGGGCGGGATATCCCTCATGTGCGATCCATATTCATTGTCCCAGCCATAGAGTTCTGACTCTTTCCTCTTGCCCAAAATGACACTGCCGCCGGGCAGACTGAGCAGTTCATTTTGAGGCGCATCACCCGATAACTCATAAGGCTTCCAATACTCATTTGGCTGCACCCTCTCCAAAGGCAGTTGTCGGATCAGTACCGAAGAGGTCTCAAGATGAATATTCTCATGCTCTATCCCCATCAAAATCACCCACCAAGGTGAATCTTGAGCGATAGGAAGCGCGAGCGGCAGTCTGTCGATCAGCTCATTCACAATCGTTTGAACACTTTTGCGATACATTTTCGTCTGCTCAACGGTAGGCCACCCATAGTGCGCCTCATCGAGATCATCCCAGCTCATCTCATCCACACCGATCGCAAATATCGACTCCAATCGCGGATCGACTCTTTGGCTGATGACTTTTGCAAATTTGAGTTTATTGATAAAAAATGTTGCGGTATGTCCAAAATAGAAGATCAAAGGGTGTCGCAGAGGAATGGCTTTTGTGTAATAGGCGTCTTCGCACGCAAGCAGCTCAAAGAGTGACTCATAGCGCGTATAGACTTGATTGAAATATTCCTTAATTTCAGCTCTTTTTTGTTCGGGATCAGAACCTCTCAGCCTAGGAGAGTGCAGGATGGGGTGTTGTTTCATAGATGACACTCCGGATATCCCTAAACTGTTCCCTGCTCATACATAGCGCGCATCTTCTCTTTTTCCCGCTCATTTTTCAATTTTTCAGCCTCTTTTTCTCTAAAATCCGCAACAGAGAATCCAAGCCACATCAAGATAGGCGAAGCTACAAAAATTGATGAATAGGTACCTACTAAAATTCCCACCATCAGAGGAAAACTGAACCCTTTGATGATCTCTCCCCCAAAGAAAAACAAGACAATAACAACAAAAAGTGTTGTCAAAGATGTCAATGTCGTACGAGAAAGCGTGCGTGTAACCGAATCATCGATCAACTCAGAAAAATCATTCGACTTGCCATCTCTGATCCCCTCTCTGATCCTATCAAATACAATGATCGTATCGTTAAGAGAGTATCCCAAGATCGTCAACATCGCCGCAAGCGTATCGAGACCCACTTCGATATTGAAAAGCACAACAGCCCCCATAGCGATCGTCACATCATGCACCAACGCGATCACCGAAGCCACTGCAAAGCGCCACTCAAATCGGAAAGCGACATAGATCAAGATACCCAAAACGGCAAGCGCCATCGCCATCAATCCCTTCTCCCTGAGCTCCGAGCCGACTTTGGCGCCTACCATATCGACTCTTCGGATTTGATGTTTGCCTGTCTCTTGCAATAATGCGCTTACTTGGTCGCCCAAATCTTTGCCCATAGTCTGAGAGCTTGCCTTGGTACGGATGACTACCTCATCATCGCTGCCAAAATAGGTAACGCTTGCACCTTGAAAAGCCTTGTCTGAGTCGATCGCTTTTCGGATCTTATCGATCGGAGCTTTTTCCTCATATTGGACTTGGACTAGTGTTCCGCCGGCAAAATCAATCCCGTAATTAAAACCTTTCGAGAAGATCAAAACCAAAGATGCAAGCACTAAAGCCAAAGAGAGCAGACCAAATCGTCTGCTCAGCCTCATCAACTCAATAGGTTTTTTATATTTAAATACTTCCATTGCCCTCTCCTATGCCTTGATCCCGAACCAGAAGCCCAGTTTTTTGCTATCGATCTTCGGAAGCAGCCACTGATAAATCCCATGTGTACCCAAAATCGCTGTGAGCATCGATGCCAAGATACCGATACTGATCGTCAATGCAAATCCCTTGATCGGACCCGTTCCATACATATACAAAACAATCGCCGCGATCAGCGTGGTAATGTTGGCATCCAAAATCGCCGTAAATGCGTTACTATACCCCTCTTCGATCGATTTTACCAACGACTTGCCTTCCCTGAGAAGCTCTCTGATGCGCTCAGTGATGATGACATTGGCATCTACCGCCATACCGATGGTCAGTACGATACCTGCCATTCCCGGAAGTGTCAGTGTCGCCCCGAAAAGCGCCATCACCGCTATGATCAAAAATATATTTGCTACCAATGCGATGTTGGCGATCACACCTGCCATACTATAATAAAATATCATGAAAACTACGACCAAAGCAAAACCTGCCACCAGAGCGATCGCGCTTTGCTTGATACTATCCGCACCCAAACTGGGTCCTACAGAGCGCTTCTCTTCGAGATAGACAGGAGCAAGCAGTGCGCCCGATCGTAGTGCGATAGCCAAATCATGCGCTTCAGGCACGGTAAAGTTTCCGGAGATCTGTCCTCGACCGCCGCCGATGCGTTCTCTGATGACGGGCGCCGAATAGACTTTGTTGTCAAGCACGATCGCCATCCGCTTGCCTACACTCTTGCCCGAAAAGTCACCGAATATCTGTCCGCCTTGACCGTTGAGCACGAAATTGATAACCGGCTGGTTGTTTTGGTCAAATCCCACAGAGGCATCGGTCAGCATCGAACCGTCAAGGATAGGGATCTCTCGCAAGAGATACTTTTCATCGGTTTTGACATCTGGAAAGATCACATCACCAAGGCTTTGCGCCTCTTGCGGACTCATCGCAGTGACCCTCATAGCGCGCTCTTCATCGACCGCCATCATCTGCAGGTGTGCCGCTCTCGCGATGAGTTCTCGGATACGCTGCTCCTCTTGAGCTGTCTTGATACCCGGCACCTCCACAAGGATCTTATCTTCTCCCTGCCTGGCAACGGTTGGTTCCGCAAGACCAAACTGGTCAAGACGATTTCGGATCGTATCGACAGCCTGCGAAATCGAATTTTTCTTCGTCAGTTCGATCTCCTCAGGAGTCATCTGCAGCTCAAAATTTAAGCCGTTATGCGTCAGAGATACCCCTTTGATCTCTTCGGCTATAAGTTTCGTGGTCTTTTCGACATCATCATTATCAAGAAGCTCGAAACTTACACTCTCATGTTCGACGGCAAGAGCATCATAGATGATCTCTTTTTCATCGAGCATATACTTGAGTGAAGAGGCGATCGACTTGACTTTCGAGGCAACCGCCTCTTCACTCTTGACGCCAAGCAGCATATGAAGCCCCCCTTGGAGGTCAAGCCCCAAGGTGATCTTCTTGCCGCTTTCGCTTTGTATCAGCGATGGGATAGAAAAAATGATCCCAAAAAGAAGCGCAAAGGCAAAAATGACAATGCGAAAATTAAGCGTTTTCATTGCTGATCTCAGCCTTTTTTGCAACATATGCGCGATCTAGCTTGACGATCACGGTCTCATTTAGTTTGATTTTGATAAAATCTTCTTCTGTTTTGACGATCTCGGCGATCAATCCTCCGGTTGTGACGATCTTATCGCCCTTCGTGAGACTCTGAACCATCTCGCGATGTGTTTTTTGCTGTTTTTGCTGCGGCCGGATGATCAAAAAATAGAAAATCACAAACAAAAGTATAAGTGGGAGTAACTGTCCTGCGGCTTCCATGGAGATCCTTTGGGTAATGAGATGAAAATGAGTAGATATTTTACCACCTTCGAGCTAACAAGAGGCTTTTGGGGCGCTTTTTTGGCTTCAGCATTTATCTATATGGCTGATATCGGCTGGTCACACCCGCTGCCAAACACCATACTTGCCACGCTGGCTCTCTATCTGCTTTTGACCGGAAATCCAAAAAGTTGGCTCTTTAGCGGTTTTTTTATCGGGATATTCTGGTTTTGGTGGATAGCGATGAGTTTTCGGATGTATGGATTTGCCTGGGCGATACCGATCGGTATATTGGCTGTAGCGCTCGTCTATGCCATGCTTTTTTGGGGCGCCGCTCTTTTGGCTCAAGCAGCAGAGCTCAAATTGAAACTTCCGTCGATTTGGATCAGAGCGCTTTTCCTGCTCACGGTCAGTTTCATCCACCCTTTGGGATTTGACTGGTTCAAGCCGGAACTTATGTTTGTGGAGAGCTATTTTGGTATCGAGAAGTGGCGATTTGCACTTGTTTTGCTGGCGCTTGCGCTAACTATCCGCTACAAAAAAAGAGTTTTTCTGCTCATCTTGCTTCTTGCCTATGAGCCGACATACCAAAAATCAGAGGAACCAAAGCTTCTGCAAAGCGCACAAATTGTCACGACATCTATACCCATAGATGACAAATGGGAGCCAACTAGGCTGCAATCGCAGATCGACTTGGTACTGAGCGAGATAGACAATGCGATACGCAACAAGAAAAAACAGATCATCTTCCCGGAATCAGTCCTCCCTCTTTTCCTCAACAAAGAGTATGAGCTTTTGGAGATTTTTCGAGACAAATCAAATGCGATCACGATCGTTTTGGGATCGCTCAATCTAGAAGAAGATACACCGCGAAACTCCGCCTACATCTTCAAAGACAAAAAGATGCTCATAGCCAACAAGGTAGTGCTTGTCCCTTTCGGCGAGAGCAATCCGCTGCCCGAATGGCTAGGGAAAATCGTCAATCGCATCTTCTTTGATGACGCGGTTGACTATGTGGCAGACAGCGCCATAAGCGACTACACACTGGGAGATGCATCCTACAGAAACGCTATCTGCTATGAAGCATGCAGTGAGCGGCTCTATGAGGGGAGTCCAAAAAATATGATAGTTTTGAGCAACAACGGCTGGTTTACCCCCTCCATCGAACCGACTCAGCAGCGCCTTCTTTTGGAGTATTACAGCCGAAAATACGGCACCGTCATCTACCACAGCATCAATATGTCACCCTCTTAT
>DZAQ01000165.1 GCA_022729615.1 Sulfurovum sp. | reverse complement strand
AGATTGCCTACGCGGATACGGACACGATCGCCAACTCTCACATTCATCGAGTCAATCCCCGGAAACACACGGCTGTTAAAGCTCCAGATATTAAACTCAGTCATTGTAGAAGGATTCGGGGTATAGGTTCCTGGCGCTATGTCATAACTGGCAAGGAGAAAACAAAAATCACGATCCACTTTGTGTTCTGATGGATTTTTAGGATGGATGATAAACATTCCCATGCACCCCATCGCCATCTGCACCATCTCATCGGCGTGCGGATGGTACATAAATGTTCCGCTTTGGACAAGGGTAAACTCATAGACATAACTCTCCCCCACACCTATTTGAGGCTGTGTCAACCCCCCGACGCCGTCCATTCCATTGGGAAGAATCAACCCGTGCCAATGGATCGTCGTGTGTTCCGGGAGTTTATTGGTCACTATGATGCGTACGCGATCCCCCTCTACCGCTTCGATGGTGGGTCCGGGTGATGTGCCGTTGTATCCCCAGCAATTCACCACCATCCCCGGAGAGAACTCTCTCACCACCGGTTCGGCGATCAGATGAAACTCTTTGACCCCCTCTTTCATCTCGTATGGCAGTGTCCAGCTATTGAGGGTCACGACAGGATTGTAGTTTTTCCCCTCTTTTGGGGTAATCACCGTCGCAGGGGAGAGAACCCGTTTGGGATCTTTGACGAGGGTAAGTTTGCGCTTTGGCGAGGTTCCATGCCCGCCATGATCATGCTCCTGCGCGCTTAGAGAAGAGGTCAACCCGGCTGATGCCAATAGCGTTGCCCCAAGTTCGAGAAAATCGCGTCTGCCGTTTTTCATATTTTTCCTCCCATCACATACTCAAATTCCATTTGTGATCTTTTCGCCTCTCCTAGCGCATCGAGCGCCTCCATGCGTGCCTCAGCAAGGCGTCTATGATCTTCTAGAAGTTCATAGACGCCATCAAGCATTCCGTTGTAATAGAGTTGGGTTTCTTGCAGTATCTCTTCATTTGTTTTGACGATCACTGTATTGTACCGCAGGGCTTTGTCGTGCATGTATCGTAGATTCGCATATTTTTCGCGTACCTCTGAGCGGATATTTATAGCCATTTCATAGAGGCGGTGAACACTTTGATTGTAGCGAACCTGCGCTTCATTGGCTCGTCCTTGACCAAAATCAAAAATCGGGATAGGAATCGCTATACCAAATGAGTTGAGCGCACTTTCATGGGTCACTCTTTCTTGTTCGGCCAAAATACTTACTTCGCTTACTAGACGGGTTTTTTGCATATATCCGGCATCAAGGGCAGCAAAATCAACTGCTTTGATGGCGGCGCGGATATCAAGACGATTGGCGATCGCCTTGCTTTCCAATTTTGTTTTTTGGAATTGAGGATATTTGAGTCTGAGCGGTTTTTGGCTCAAGGCATACATTGTTTGTGAACCGTATAGTCCTAGAACTCTATTGAGAGCCTCTCTAGCTTCACTATTCTCTTTATTCAAATCCAGAGATTTGAGTCTGGCACGCTCATATGCATCCTGGATTTTTAAAAAATCACGCTTAGAGAGATTGCCTGCCGTATTTTGACGAATAGCAAGCTGAACTGATACTTCGTGAGATTTCAAGATTGGTTTGTAAAGTTTGATTTTTTCTTCTGCGATACGAGCATCGATATAGGCGAGTTTGGCATCACGCGTTTTTTTGAGTATCTCGTCGCCAACACGCCATTGGGTCTCTTCAAGCGCTACGCTTTTGAGTTCGCGTCGAAGCGGCATCCATAGTAAATCCATAAATGCTGCTTCGATTCCTATTGTCGCCTCTGTAGTACCGCCCCTATGCCCAAATTTATATCCAAAGAGCGGATTGCTCATGAGACCTGCTTGGACAAGTTCACTCTGAGAGATGCCGATCTGTCCATATGTTTGCTGTAATTGGCGATTGTTTATGAGGGTGATACGCACTGCATTTTCCTGTGTCAATGGAGATGAGAGCAGGGTATTTACACTTTTTTTAACATTTTCGGCATCTTGAGGCGTTTTGATCCATTGTGTTTGTTGGATGCCGTGCGTCCGGATCTCTGCATCGATTCCATGAAACATCCCATTTTGTGTCACTTCGGCACATCCGCCAAAAGCCAAGCCTATCAATGAGAAAATTATCTTTTTTTTCATTGTTTGCCTCTATGTCCTGTGCTATTTTGATCCTTTTTTTGGATGCGAATCTCTTCATTGAGATCAACCGGAGGAGCTGGAGGGGTGTAGAGAATTTTGCCCTCTTGGCTTTTGGAAGAGTGTGGCGGGTATGTCTCATTTTCGGCATAGACAACAGCGCCGCATAGCATCATCAAAAAAATAACCGGTTTCATTACACATCCTTCACTCAAATTTTCTGTACCACACGATCAAGGTATTTTAACATT
>DZAQ01000164.1 GCA_022729615.1 Sulfurovum sp. | reverse complement strand
TTTTGAATTCTCTTTGACGAGCCCCGCTTCATAGAGAAAGGGAGATGGGAGAAAATCTGTTTTTTTGATCCTGTCTCGTTTCGCCATGGAGAGAGAGAGTCTCTCTTTGGCGCGCGTGACAGCTACATAAAAGAGCCGCCGCTCCTCTTCGATGCTCCCGCCTTTGCCCATCAGTTTGCGATTTGGAAATCTCCCATCCATCAGATCCACTACATAGACTTCTCTAAACTCCAGCCCTTTGCTCGCATGCACAGTAAGGAGATTGACCCCTTCGCCTTCGCTCAGTTCGCTGCCGCCAAGTACCATCGCATTGACAAACCGCTGCAATTCACCATAGGGAGCGCAGAGATCGAGGAGCAGTCTTGCTTTGCGCATGATCTGTTCGCTTGAGCGCTCTTTTTTGGCAGAGTCGATCTCGCCATTTTTGAGTTTGGCACGCTGTGAAGACAATTGTTCTACTACTCCCTTGTAGAGATCGGAGGTGATCGCTTTTTGGAGGATTGTTGCCGGTCTTTTGTTTGAGAGTATTGATCGCAAAAAGTGAAGATAATCTCGAAAAAAGAGGAGTCCCTCCTGAGTGAGACGAGGATGTTTCAACAGCGGATGAGAGCGCACTTCACTGCTGATACTTATACCAGAAAATCTATTTGCAGAGCCTATTTCCAAGTCATCCTCGAAGAGTCCGAGCTGTGTGCTTTTGGTGTGATTGAGCTTGGGAAGATCTGTTTTGACGGGATCCAGCACCCCCTTGATGAGATCACCGTCACCAAAATGGAGAAAACATTGGAAAAATTCCCGTGCGAGCGCAGAGCCTACCCCTTTTGCATATTCAAAAATATGAATAAATGCCATCATATCTTTTGGGTTGACAAGCAGCATAAGCAGATCGAGGAGAAATTTAACCTCTTTGGAGTCAAAAAAACTTGTTCCCCCTTTGCGTCTGCTGGGGATGTTGAGTTCTCTCAAGCTCGCTTCTATCCCATCCGCACTTGCGTTATTGCGAAATATCACGGCGATCTGCTCTTTTGGGGCAGGAGAGTTTTGTATCAGATGCGCGATGGCTTGGTACTGCTCGAAGAGCTCCTCGTAGATGAGCAGTGTAGGCTGATAACTCGCTCCCGTGCAGCCAACTTCGAGTTTTTTGGGATAGATGCGTTCATTGTGTTCGATCACCCTGTTGGCTAGAGAGAGAATAGGAGCACTGGAGCGGTAGTTGGTTTTGAGTGTAAAGATGGAAGCGCCATGGTAGCGCTCCGGAAATGATCCGATATTTTTGATATTGGCTCCGTTGAAGGCGTAGATACTCTGGTCATAATCGCCGACACAAAAGAGTGATCTGGGATTGAGCGCATCTATAAGCGCGCTTTGGAGTGTATTGGTATCTTGATACTCATCGACAAGCACCTCATCAAAGAGGATCTTGTATTGCCGGAGATGCTCTATCGTCCAGAGCAGCAGATCGTTAAACGAGACAAATCCATACTCTTTCTTGACTGCTTCAAACTCTTCGATGATATGCATATAGATATCCATCAAAGGCTTATGCTCGCCATAGCGCTCCAAAAACCAATGATCAAAACCCTCCAGAGAGGCATTTTGGTAGAGGCTGTACATCTCATAGAGGTAAAGAGCAGAGAATGGCTCAATATCCAAGGCAAGCCGTTTGAAGTTTCGTTTCTCGTAGAGGCTTCGAAAGAGTGTCTTGAGTTCGCCGGGCTGCTTGAGTGCGATATTGGGATGATGCTCCTTGAGCCAGCGGTAGCTCACGGCATGGAAAGTCCCGGATTGGATCTTGGAGACGATCTCCTTTGGAAAAAACCGCTCAAGTCTGGCGAGCATCTCTCCGGCGGCTTTGTTGGTAAAGGTTAAGAGCAAAATTTTTGAAGGGTCAACACCGGATTGGATAAGATAGGAGATGCGACCTACTATGGTAGAGGTTTTACCGGTTCCGGCGCTTGCTATGATGAGATTGTGTCCCGGATTTGCCTTGGCAGCGCTGAGCTGCTCTTCATTGAGTGCGCTCAGCGGCATAAGGGATTATTTTTGACCGATGATATAGTAGGTTGGCTTTGCTCCAACTTTTTGCAGGGTGATCTTGTATTTATTCGCCCAATGATGCACAACTTCATTGAAGGCATCTATCGTGGAGTGTGCGCTATTCTCGTCACATTTGATTTTGAGATAATTTTGAGAATTAGAAAGTGCGATCACTCCATCAGAAGGGATGAGAGCATCCTTGAGACTCAAAAGATGCTTGGAAAAATCCTCAAAACCTACAGTGTTTTCGATGATTTTGCTCATCTGTGCGATTGTTTGCTCATTGATCGGATAGTTAAATTGGGTGAGCAGCGCTTGGGGGGTCATTTGGATATGCATAAAAACCTCACATTAAGTTGCATTCTCTCCACAAAACGCAGAGAAGAGTT
>DZAQ01000043.1 GCA_022729615.1 Sulfurovum sp. | reverse complement strand
GGCGGATCGTGCTGCGGCTGATCAGAGAAAAAACTCTATCCTTACGAAGTACAAATCGACCCGCCCTTGTCTTTTGAAATCTGCTCACAGAGGGGAGCAGCCTCTTTTTGGGTTGTTATGGAGTAGGTTTTGCCATCAGATATCACGGTGATATCCCCTTGGAAGCCATTGACATAGGTACCGTACCGCTTCTCTTTGGCAAGGGTTCTGATCCGCTGTGATCGCACATCGCACCACAACATTTTGGGTGCCGTCACGATGATATCCTTGGGTGCAACTCTCTCAAAGAAGCTATTTGGAGCAAGTGTATTTGTCCCGTGATGTGGGACTTTGAGCACATCGGCTTTGATATTTTGTGCATTTTGAGCCAAATATCCTCCGAGCTTCTCATTGAGATCACCTGTGAGCAAAAATCTGTTTGCTCCATCCTTGATCATCACAATCGCTGACATATCATTGATATCAGTCGCGCCGACCGGCGTATGGAGACCGTCATAGATATAGAGCACCTCTAGGGAGCTTTGCGCATCAAAGAGAAATTTATCTCCCTCTTTGATGGGCAGCACTGATGTTCCATTCATATTGGCGAGCTTCACGATCTCTTCGAGCTCTTGATAGCTTCCCCCCCACCATTCGACACTCATCTGCTCCTTGAGCGGCATGTTCATATAGAGCCTATCGATTTTGATACCTTTCTCAAAAAGTGCCTTAAACCCGCCATAATGGTCCCGATGCGGATGGTTGATCATCGCACCGTCTAAGTGAGTGATTTTGCGGCTCTCCAAAAATGGCAGCAGGTGCGAATGCGATAGATCCGGATGCCCGCCGTCGATCAAAAAATGCTTACTGTTTTTGGAGATCAGATGAGCATCTCCTTGCATCGTATCGCTACAGACATTGATCGATGTCCACTCAAGAGAGTTCTTTTGCCCGAAATCCCCCCAGCTGCACCCGGCAAAAGAGCTGATCAAGGGGAGCGAAAGTGTTAGTTTTACAAACTCTCTTCGGCTTATTTCTTGCATGAATTGACCTTTCAAAACCACTACCAGCGATAGGCTTCGATCGCCCTAGTGACATTCTCTCTAGTCGTATCGATCCAGCTTGTGTGCCACTGCTTGGGATGTGTTAAAAAGTAAATATGCTTTTTCTTTTGGGCAATCGAGTCAAATATCGAGTGGGGAGCGTAGTAAACAGGATAAGGCTTATCGCTGATCCTAGAGTCGAAGTTCTCCATCAAAGAGTCATCATAGCACTCACATTTCAGCCCGCATCGCTGGCGGAAAAACGGATCATTGAGCAATTCGTTATTGATGATTTTGAGCTCTCTATTGGCGAAGTCGCCATGGCTCGCGACCGTGACTATCTTGTGACCGAGCCGCTTTTCGATCATCAAAAGATTTTTCAAAAATTCCTCTTGCATGGCAGGGAGCTGCTCGCGAACTTTTTCGGGGCTTTTGAGATGCTCTCGCTTCGCAAAGGCTGCTATCTCCTCGAAGTGATAGCTCGCCTCACTCCCAAAATCTTCTATCTCTCTCATGAGATCAAAATCAAGCGTTAAGAGCCTAAAATAGTAGCTTGTCCTCACGCCATGCCTCTTTTCGATCTCAAACATTTTCCTAGCGGTCTTGATATCGGTATCGATGTCGTGTCGATGCACGAAGAGCATCTCGGGCAGCTCTTCACCAAGCTCCAATTTTTCGACGACATCACGGATGCTATAGTGCTTGTATCCGCTTTTGTTTGCCTCGATGAGGATACGCTCATACTCATCAAGTCTTGAAGGCATCAGATAGTCGCTATAGGCTCTTCTATATAACTTTTTGAACATAAAATTTATCTCTCCCTACAGCGCGGATTTTTGATATTTTACAAAATTTATTTTGGATACTCCTAAAAACCAGATTGCCACACTTCGTTCGCAATGACAAAATCTCTGTCGTCTTCGGGCTTGACTGCCTTCGTCATCCTCGTGCTCGACACGGGGATCCATAATATAAAAAATGGATTCCGCATCAAGTGCAAAATGACGAAGTGAACCGTGGCACTCTTTCAACAGGTTTTTAGAGATATCCTTATATATTCTATCATTCGAACCTTTTAATATATCGATGGGTTCAGATGATAGTTATGAAGATTTTATTTGGATTGGATTGAAAAGAAGTACTGTCGTATCCATAGATACGACAAAAAGGTGAAGCTATTACTTTCTTCGAAGTTCTCGAATTCTCGCTGCTTTTCCTTTGAGGTCTCTTAGATAGAAGAGTTTTGCTCTTCTTACTCTACCTCTTCTAAGCACTTCAATACTTTCGATACTGTCAGTGTAGAGTGGGAAAATTCTCTCTACACCGATACTGTTCGCACCCATTTTTCTAACGATGAAACTTTTACCGGTTCCCTCGCCTCTGATAGCAATGCAAAGACCTTCAAAGTTCTGCACTCTCTCTTTTGTCCCCTCTTTGATTCTGACTGCCACTTTAAGTGTATCGCCAGCTCTAAATTCAGGGATGTTTTTTGCCTCTATTTGAACTCTCTCGAAGTTCTCGATATATCTATTTTTCATCTTTTGCCTTTAGTTTGACCTTCTGATACAGATCAGGTCTGAAATACTTTGTTTTACACAAAGATAGTTTTCTTTTTAAGGATGTAATATTACTATGATTACCCTTTAAAAACTCTGAAATTACTTCCTTATTTTCATAAATTATCGGTTTTGTAAATGAGGGAGATTCCAGTAGTTGATTTTCAAAACTCTCCACTTCTAGAGAATCACAATTACCAAGTACCCCTTCTCTATTTCTGCTGATAGCGTCACACAAAACCAAACTTGGCAACTCTCCGCCGGTGAGGATAAAATCTCCGATAGAAAAAAGCTCATCTGCTTGAGATTCGATAACTCTCTCATCGATCCCCTCGTACCGACCCGAAACAAAAACAATATGCTCCCTAAGGGCAAGTCTCTTCGCATCATTTTGACGAAAAATCTTACCGACCGGGGTCAAAAAGATAACATGTGCCTCAGGTGAATCCTCCCTTAGCGCCTCAAGTGTATCAAGCAGCGGCTGAGGCGTCATCAACATTCCGGCACCTCCGCCGATCATGGGAGCATCTACTTTTCTGTGTCGATCGGAGCTTTTTTCTCTTGGATCTGCAAAATCTATCACGATCTTCTTTGCATCTATAGCCCTTGCCAAGATCGAATCACTGAAATACCCCTCCATAATGGATGGGAAAAGAGTTACAAAGGTGAAACGCATCAACTCGCCTCAAGAATATCTTTTGCATCCTGTGTCAAGATCTGCTTAGTTTTAGTGTCTGTCGAAAGGATGTAGCGAGGAAGAAATGGGATCAGAAAGCTCTTTGCGAAACCGGTATCGATCAAATGCTGATCACTCCCAACCAGCAGATAGTCAGTATCCAATATCCGCTCGATCTCCACGACGCTCCCCAAACATTCCCCATTTTCGATGATCGCAGAGCCTATCACCTCGAACCAAAAATATTGCCCATCCGTGAGTTCACAGTTGGCAAGAGTCTGCTCTTTGGTGGCATAGAGTTTGGCATTGGTGAGTTTTTGGGCACTCTCGCGTGATTCATAGCCACGAAACTTGATAGTACCTTGCTTGAAATCGACAGAGAGGATCTCCAAATATCCGCGATCGCTTTGGTAGTTTTGTCCTGCTTGGAATTGTTCTGGAAAATCAGTATGAAGATGGAGTTTGAGGTCGCCTTTGAGTCCGACCACTCTCCCTACCTGGGCAACAAAAAACTTTTCCATCACTGCCCGACAGGCTGAACACTCACGCGATAGTTTTTGCCGCCTTTGGCTTTGTAGCCGGATATAACCGTCTTGATCGCATGGATCATTTTACCCTCTTTGCCGATCAGTTTACCGATATCCTCTTCATGCGCATAGATGACGATCTCATCGAGTCCATCATCGATCGCGCTGCTCTTCACCTCTATGGATTCGGGGTGTTTTACCAAAAGCTTGGCATATGAAGAGACAAATTGCTGCGGCATTTAAGTCTTCTACTTACCTGAGAGTCTTTTAACTGCCGGGCTCATCTGTGCGCCGGTACTCAACCAGTAGTTGAGCCTCTCGGCATCGATTGTCAAATCTTTGCTCGTACTGATCGGATTGTAGTGACCTATGATCTCGATCCAGCCGCTATCTCTTCTTTTTCTGCTATCTGTTACAACTATTCTATAAAATGGTCTCTTTTTTCTGCCCATTCTGGTCATTCTAATCACTGTCATATTGTTTCCTTATTGTATTGAATTATCTTATTTTGAAAGTCCTGACAACTACTTTTAATGACTAAAGCACTCATCAAAACTTTTTTTGGAGCGGAATTATACCATATCAATTATAAAAATTATTTAAAATTTCAAGCTAAAATGATTTCTCCCGATCTGCCTACCTGGGCAATCCCGGGAATCCTCCGCCTTGCATTTTCCCCATCATCTCTTGCATCTGCTTCATGCCGCCCTTTGTGGAGAGCTTCTTCGCCATTTTTGAGGCATTTGTAAACTGTTTCAAGATACGATTGACCTGCTGTTGATCAAGTCCGGCTCCGGCGGATATTCTTCTTTTTCTGCTATTTGTAAGCAGATCCGGGTTTTCTCTCTCCTTGGGTGTCATCGAAGAGATGAGCGCTTTGATGCGTTTCATCTCATCCGATTTGTCCAAATCCATATCGCCTATCTGTTTTGCCATCGAACCCATCCCCGGGATCATCCCCAAGATTGATTTCATGGAGCCCAATTTCTTGACCTGCTCGAGCTGCTCGAGAAAGTCATTAAAATTAAATGCGCCTTTTTTGATCTTTTGCGTCAATCGTTTCGCCTGCTTCTCGTCGATCACAGCAGCTGTTCTCTCGGCAAGAGACTCAATATCCCCTGCCCCCATCAATCGGCTGACGATCCTTTCAGGCAAAAACTGCTCGAGATCAGGCATCTTTTCACCTGCACCGATAAAGCGCAGCGGAACTCCAACCTGCTGCGCAAGACCGAGAGCGACGCCACCCTTGCTGTCACCGTCAAATTTACTCAAGATCACGCCGGTGATACCGATCTTCTCTTTGAAAGTTTGTGCGGTTCGTACAGCATCCTGTCCTGTCATCGCATCGGCTACATAGAAGAGCTCATCGGGATCGGCAATCTTTTTGATCTGCGAAAGTTCATCCATCAGCTCTTCATCGATCGCCAAACGACCTGCAGTGTCGATCAATACAACATCATAGAGTTCCTGTTCTGCCTTCTGCAAAGCGCTCTTGACGATAGACGCCGGTGTGGCACCCTCATCAGCGACTAGCTCCACACCTATCTGCGCCGTTATCTGCCTAAGCTGCTCTACCGCTGCCAATCTTTGCAAGTCGGCAGCTACGATTAGAACTTTTTTCTTCTTCTGCTCTTTGAGGAAATAGGCAATTTTCCCGGTAGTAGTGGTTTTTCCTGAACCCTGAAGTCCTATCATCAGCACAACCGTAGGCGGTTTGGATGCAAATACAAATCCTTGGTTGCCCTTGACTGTGAGGATGGATGTCAGTTCATCCTGAAGGGCTCGCAAAAAGCTCTCTTTCCCGATACCGTTTTGTTTTGTATCGTGCTCCACAACAGTGATCAAATCTTTGACCACCTTGTGATGCACATCCGCTTTTAGAAGCGACTTTTTGAGCTCTAGAGTCGCATTTTTGAGCGACTTTTCATCATCATGAAAACGAATCTTTCCAATCGCGTTTTTGAAGCCTTCTGTTAAAGTATCAAACATTTTCTCTCGCTATCTCTCTCAATAAAATTATGCAATTGTATCCAATCGGGACTTAAACCCCCTCTCGCAGATATGATTATTTATACCTGAGAATATCTTTGGGTTCGGCTGCCTCAAAACTATAGTCAAGCAGAGCGATCTTTTTTGAGTGCAGCAATATCCTTTGATTTTTGGTAAAGCTGCCATATTGCTCATCCCCGACGACAGGATGACCTATGCTTGCAAGATGCACCCGTATCTGATGTGTTCTGCCCGTTGTGATCTCGATGGAGACTTTGCTCTTTTTGCCCTGCACCTCCATGGGCTTGACCTTGGTATGTGCGGGCTTGCCGCGTACCATATCGATACGAGAAAAGGCCTTTCCCTTCTTGATCGTCAAAATGGGGGCATCTATCTCGATCTCCTCATAGACTATTCCCTCTACCCAAGCGATATACTCTTTTTTAACTCTTCGGTTTTTGAACTCTTTGATCGCCTCTTCGATGAACTCTCTGTGCTTGCCCAATAGGAGTACTCCACTAGTCTCTCGGTCAAGACGATGCAGAAGTTCACTCCCCGCGATACCCTCTTGAATATCGTAACTATCCATTTGCGCGGGTTTGTTCACGGCGATGATATGCTCATCCTCAAAGAGTATTTGCACTTTTGGAATCTCTATGATGCGGAAGCTTGTATCATCGGGCAGGTCAGCTCGTGCGATCTTGACTTTTTTCTCCCCCACAAATACAAGCCCTCTGTCGATCAACTCCTTTGCTTTTGCGTTGGAGATTTGTGCTTGTTGTGCCAAAAGTTTATAAGCTTTTTCCATGTTTTTCACTCCTTTTTCCTGCTTAGAGGGTTTCAATATCTTTGATAAATTGTAGAAAATTTTGACTCAGAGGCATCTTCACCCTCTTTATCTTGCTGTTCTCACCCGATACAATAGCAAAATCGCTTTTAGGTATCTTGAAACTTTTGGAGAGAAAAGCGATAAGCTCTCTATTTGCCGCCCCCTCAACTGCCGGCGCCTTGATGCGTATCTTGATCGCATCTTGATCATACAAGCCGCAAAATTCATTTTTGCTGGCTGAGGGCTGTGCCTTGATGGAGAGAACAGCACTCTCATCCTTTATCTCATAAAACACTTTGGATCTCCGTGATAATCGGCGCAAGATCAATCTCTCTTTTGATTTTGGAGGGGGCAAGCAGCTTGGGATACTGCAGCGCCTCCCCCAAACTCTCTTTGGATACGATCGTTATCCCCTCAATTCCTGCAAAAATATCCTTTTGATTGAAGTAGTGCTCTCCGGAGATGATCTTGCAGCCAAACTGCGCAGCCTCAGCGGCATTGTGCCCCCCGATCGGCTCAAAAGCGCCGCCGAGCACCACCACATCACTGATGGCATAAAAGTTGATAAGCTCACCGATCGTATCAATAAGCACGATATCGCTTCGCAACTCTTTTGCATCACTCCATCTTTGATAACTCCACCCCTGCAGATGCGCATACGCACTCATCAAGCTATTAACCTTCTCGAAGCGCTCCGGATGGCGTGGGACTATCAGAAGTTTTGCCTCCGGCTGATTGTTTTTGAGCATTTTGAAGGCGGCAAGGATGGATGACTCCTCGCCTTCGTGCGTGCTTCCGGCGCACACCAAGACTCCGTTTGGCTTCAAAAGAGTCTCTGTGGGCTGGGCGATATCAGCAAATTTGATATTGCCTGTGACAACTACATTTCTAGCGCCAAGAGTCTCAAGCCGCTCTCTATCCTCTCCACTCTGCGCATAAATGGCATCTATCTGCTCAAAAATTCTCCGATAGAGCCACCCAAAACGCTTGTACTTCGGAAAGGAACGCTCAGAGATGCGCGCATTCACAAGCAGAGTTCGAGCGCCCTTGCGACGGGCGAGCATGAAGAGAAGATACCAGAGCTCTGCTTCCGTCACTATAAGCATTTTTTGGGGCTTGATCCAAAAGTGAAGCAAGAGCTCATAAGGGAGATATCTTGCCTCTTTGGTCTGCATAGAAATCTCGTGCATTCCGGTTTGTGTCGTTGTGGTCAATCTCAATAGAGAAGGCGGGATGATTTTGAATAGCGGACGCAATGAACGCGCCTCTCCGAAGCTGCAGCTATGGATCCAGATTCCGTCTTTTTGAAGCGGAGGATTTTTCCAAAGAAAAAATCGTGCCGGAAGCGATTGGGAGTATTTTTGTCTCAAAGCCAAAAAAGGCAAGAACGGCAGCGCTACAATGTAAAAAAGCGCCGCTACCGCACTATAAAAGGGTGCAAAAATACTCAATTATATCCCTGCTGATTCTCTCTCGACATAGAGTATTCTGCCGCAATGAGGGCAGGTGGTAATCTCCTCTGCACGGATGACATCAGCATAGGTTTTATCGTTGAGTTTCATATAACATCCGTAACAAGCCTGTTTTTTTACAAGTGCCACAGCGCTGTTGCCGGCCCAGTTTCGTATCTTCTCATAAAATGCCAAAACTTTCTGATCAACTTCTCTGATCGTTTTTTCTCTATCAGAAAAAAGTCCGATCTTATTTGTTTCAATCTGGGATTTTTCATTTTCAACATCAGCTGCAATAGAAGAACACTCACTCTCCAATAGATCAAATCCGCCCTGCTCTTCTTGACTCTCAATCAATTTTTTTGCATTGATCTCTTGAAGTCTGGCTATCTCTTCGTTGGCAAAAGTCATCTTCTCTTTGGCGATATCCTCTTCGATCGCCAATGCTTTCATCTCTTTTTCGGAGGAGATATCTCTGCTCTTTTTGACACTATTTTTGAGCTGTTCACCCAAAAATCTCAACTGCTCCTCATAAGTGACAATCTTTTGCTCATTGCTAGCAATCAAACCTTTTATCTTCTCAAGACGCCCCCTAGCCTCTTGAAGCTTTGCGTTTGATTTTGTTATTTTCATTTGAGCAGCATCAATTTGTGGCTGAAAACTATCTATTTTTTTGTCGATAGAAGAGAGTTGTACCAACTCTTGTATATTTTTATTCAATCTTGCATCCTTGAGTGTGTGTATCCCCTATAAAATGAAACGGGTTTTTAGAATTTGATATTATAGCCAAAAGAGGTAAAACTTTCAACTCCTCATAAAGAACCTCGGCAAAAAATTGTTCACTCTCAAAATGTCCAATATCAACAAGCATCAAATTTTGAGACTTTGCCTTCATGGCGTCGTGGTATTTGATATCACCTGTGAGAAAACAATCGCTCTGTACTTTGTCGATCATAGAGGCACCCGCACCCGTAGTGATCGTAATGCTTTGTATCTCCTCCCTCGGGGCGACAACTTTCAAAAACGGCAGCCGCAAGCGCTCTTGAATAATCTCATAAAGACTCTCTTTCGTCCAATGCCCATGGGCAGTACAAAAATAACCATCCTGCTGCGCCACATCAAAACCAAGAATCTTTTCAAAGACATAACGATTGAGGTGGGTTTGATCAAAATTGGTATGCAGAGCAATGAGCGATTGCCCCTTGAGGATCATCTTCTCTATGAGATTTGCAGGGTATTGGGCGAAGTCAAGTCTGCCAAGTCTCTCAAAGATCAATGGGTGATGCACCACAAAAAGCACTCCCGCATCACTCTTTTCGACCAGCTCCTCATCTATATCCAAACTTATAATGATTTGACTGATCTCCCTCGACATTGTGCCGATCAGCAGACCGCTATTGTCCCACTTTTCTTGGAGCTCAAACGGAGTGATCCGATTGAGAAAATCATAAATCTCTTGCAGTCTCATTGCCCCTCCGCCGAGATTATTTACTTATTCTATGGATGCGTTCATGCTCTTGCGCTTTATAAAGCTCGGCGCACCCTTTAGAAAGCTCCCTGATCTTGAGAATATAGTTTTGTCTTTGCGCCTGAGAGATGGCTTTGCGCGCATCCAATACATTAAACGCATGTGAAGCCGCCATACACTGATCATACGCAGGCAGCGGCAACCCGGCATCCAGACAACTGCGGCACTCAGCGCTTGCTTTCTCGAAATCTCCCAATAGTTTCTCGATACTTGCGACTTCGAAGTGGTATCTGCTAAACTCATATTCACTCTCTTTGTGCACATCGGCATAGGTCGTCACGGCGTCACCGTATCGGTTCCAAACAATATCAAAAACGCTCTCCACGCCTTGCAGATACATCGCAAGCCTTTCGGTACCGTATGTGATCTCCACTGCTACCGGATCGCAAGCCACCCCGCCGACTTGCTGAAAATAGGTAAACTGTGTCACCTCCATCCCATCAAGCCAAACTTCCCAGCCAAGCCCCCAAGCCCCAAGGGTCGGAGATTCCCAGTTATCCTCAATAAAACGGATATCATGCTCTCCCAGATTGAGCCCCAGATACTCCAATGATTTGAGATAAAGCTCTTGGATATTATCCGGGCTCGGCTTGATGAGTACCTGAAATTGATAATAGGCTCCGAGTCTGTTTGGATTTTCACCATATC
>DZAQ01000163.1 GCA_022729615.1 Sulfurovum sp. | reverse complement strand
GCAATACCTCTGTCGTTTTGAGGCGAATAGTAATTATCCACTTTGTAGGCAAAGACAGTATTATCTTCAAGCACAAGAAAGGCGTGGGCAAACCCTCTGGGGATAAAGAGCTGCCGTTTATTCTCGCCGCTTAGTTCTACTGCGACATACTTCCCGAAAGTGGGACTCCCTTTTCGGATATCTACAGCGACATCCAATACCGCTCCTTTGATGACACGCACCAATTTAGTCTGTGACGCAGGAGGTAGCTGATAGTGCAATCCCCGAAGAACGCCTCTGGAGCTTTTGGACTCATTATCTTGACAGAAGTTTACTTTGAACCCCAGATAGGCTTCGAGTTTATCCTGGCGAAAAGTTTCCACAAAGTAACCTCTCTCATCGCCATGCACTGAAGGATCAATAATGACAATATCTTCGATCTCTGTTCGCGTAAATTCCATCTGCTATTCCTTTTTGACTATTTTTGTATTGATGCTGCGGCTATCTGACTACTTGACACTCTTCGGCACGACGCAGCAGGTATTTGCCATATTCGTTTTTGAGAAGCGGCTGCGCCAATGCGATAAGCTCGTTTTTGTTGATATATCCCATCTCGAAGGCTATCTCTTCGATACATGCCACCTTGAGACTCTGCCTCTTCTCAATGGTTTGGATAAATGTGGAGGCTTCAAGGAGGCTCTCGTGTGTTCCGGTATCAAGCCACGCATAGCCTCTCCCAAGCAGTTCGACCTTGAGCCTCTTCTCATCGAGATAGGCTTGATTGAGCGTGGTGATCTCTAGCTCTCCTCTGTCGCTTGGTTTCACTTTTTTGGCTTTTGCAACGACATCATTGGGGTAGAAATAGAGCCCAACTACTGCATAATTTGATTTTGGATTTTTGGGTTTCTCCTCGATACTGATGACGCTGCCGTTTTCATCAAAGTCCGCAACGCCATAGCGCTCAGGATCGGATACATAATATCCGAAAACAGTCGCATTTTTCTCCTCTTTGGCATTTTTGACAGAGGAGGCGAGCATTCTCGTGAGTCCCTGTCCATAGAAGATATTGTCGCCGAGCACGAGTGCCACATCATCATCGCCGATAAATTCATCTCCGAGGATAAAGGCTTGTGCCAATCCATCAGGAGAGGGCTGCACGACATAGCTGAACTTCATGCCGATATCGGCGCCACTTCCTAGCAGCTGCTCAAATCTCGGGAGATCATCAGGGGTGGAGATGATGAGTACCTCCGTGATACCGGCAAGCATCAAGACGGAGAGCGGATAGTAGATCATAGGCTTGTCATAGATGGGCACGAGCTGTTTGCTCACCCCTTTGGTGATAGGGTAGAGTCTCGTACCCGATCCGCCGGCTAAAATGATCCCCTTCATAGACTCACCCCCAAGCGCTCCATTTGGTAGCTGCCATCGAGGACGGCTGACCACCACGCTTTGTTGTCAAGATACCATTGCACGGTTTTTTCGAGTCCCGTCTCGAAAGTCTCCTTCGGCTCCCATCCAAGTTCTCTCGCGATTTTGGAGGCATCGATCGCGTAGCGGTGGTCGTGTCCGGGACGATCGACGACAAAAGTGATAAGCTCTCGATAGCTTTTGAACGGAGTGCCTGCCGGCGGAACTTTTTTGTCGAGAATATCGCAGATGGTACGCACAACATCAATATTCATCTTTTCGTTATGCCCGCCTATATTGTAGGTTTCGCCTATTTCTCCTTGTGTCGCCACGATCAAGAGCGCTCGTGCGTGATCCTCCACATAGAGCCAGTCTCTGATTTGATCCCCTTTGCCGTAAACGGGGAGCGGTTTTCCATCGAGTGCATTGAGTATGACGAGCGGAATGAGTTTCTCGGGGAAGTGAAACGGACCGTAATTGTTGGAGCAGTTGGTCACAAGTGTCGGCAAACCGTATGTTCGCTGCCAAGCTCTCACAAGATGGTCTGAGCTTGCCTTGGAGGCAGAGTAGGGGGAGCTGGGAGCGTAGGGTGTAGTCTCCGTGAAGAGATCATCCGTTCCCTCGAGGTCTCCATAAACTTCATCAGTAGAGATGTGGTGGAAACGAAACCCAGCTTTTTTCTCTCCATCAAGCCCCGTCCAGTAGCTGCGAGCCTGCTCAAGAAGCGTATAGGTGCCTACGATATTGGTTTGGATAAAGTCACCCGGTCCGTCGATCGAGCGGTCAACATGCGATTCTGCCGCCAAATGCATCACGATATCGGGCTGATGGGCTTCATAAACACGCTTCACTGCCTCGGCATCACAGATATCTACCTGCTCAAAGGCATAACGGTCAGAGCCGCTTATGCTTATGAGGGAGCCCAGATTGCCGGCATAGGTGAGCTTATCGACATTGACTACTGAGTGCTGTGTATCATTGATCAAGTGTCTGATAACCGCTGAACCGATGAAGCCGGCTCCTCCTGTGACTAAAAATTTCATGGATTGCCTTCTGTTTTTATTA
>DZAQ01000042.1:5357-10267 GCA_022729615.1 Sulfurovum sp. | reverse complement strand
ATTATATTGCCCCTCATTCAGGTGGTTGGCGGGAACATGCTAAGGGTGTCCGCATGGCAGGACAATGAGTTCGGGTATGTAAAAAGATTAATTGACTTAGCAAAATCTATCGGTTGAGTCATTGACGCAGATCAATATTTTTGGAAGGAGGCAGGGTCAAAGGGATGGTATTATGATTTATTGACAGCCGTCAATCAATGGTTTGCCCTGTTCCACTATAATGGTCCAAGCATAAACAGGAGTGTCTTATATGGTAAAGCAGATCATCAAAAGAGACGGAAGTTCTCAGAAATTTATCCCCTTCAAGATCGAGGATGCGATCAAAAAAGCGTTTGCAAGTGTAGTTCAGCCTTATGATAAGACTCTATTTGCGGAGCTGCTGGAAAATATCAAAAACAGGGTTGAGATCAGCGTAGAAGAGGTGCAGGACCTCATCGAGCAGATGCTCTATAGATATGATTATTTTGAAGTGATGAAGTCCTTTATGCTCTACAGGCATCTGCATAAGATGCAAAGAGAGCAGATATTGGGACTGGATAACGATACGACCTATATCAACTCTACGCAGACAGTCCTAGAGTATATCGACAAATCCGACTGGAGAGTCAATGCCAACTCCAATACGGGCTACTCCAATGCCGGACTGGTGAACAATACAGCCGGAAAAGTCATTGCGAATTTTTGGCTCGATTCGATCTATTCCAAAGAAGAGGGGTATGCGCATAGGGACGGAGACTATCATATCCACGACCTAGATTGTCTCACGGGGTATTGTGCCGGATGGAGCTTGCGGGTGCTTCTGGATGAAGGGTTCAACGGTGTTCGCGGCCGCGTAGAGAGCCGTGCGCCGAGCCATTTCAGGGAAGCGCTGGGGCAGATGGCAAATTTTCTGGGGATACTGCAGAGCGAATGGGCGGGAGCACAGGCGTTTTCTTCTTTTGACACCTACCTTGCTCCTTATGTGTTTAAAGACGATCTCTCCTATGAGGAGATCAAAAAGGCGATCCGCAGTTTTGTTTACAACCTCAATGTCCCGGCACGCTGGGGGCAGAGCCCCTTTACCAATATCACCATAGACTGGACGGTTCCCGATGACCTCAAAGAGCAGATACCGACCAAAAACCAAAAACATCTTTTTGGAGAGATTCAGAACCCCGATTTGCTGCGACAGGCTAAAGAGAGAGATCCGAATATATGCACGCTTGAAAGTATGACATACAAACATTTTCAGCCCGAAATGCGTCTGATCAACAGGGCATACTACGAAGTGATGACCGAAGGGGACAAGACCGGTCAGCCTTTCACCTTCCCTATACCGACGGTAAATATTACGGAGGAGTTTGACTGGTATGGAGAAAATACCGACCTATTATTTGAAAATACCGCCAAGATAGGCTCCTCGTACTTTCAAAACTTCATCGGCAGTCAGTACAAACGCGATAAATCGGGTCAGCTTGTGCCAAACGAAGAGGCATACAAGCCGGGGCATGTGCGCAGCATGTGCTGCAGGCTGCAGCTTGATCTGCGCGAACTGCTCAAAAGAGGGGGAGGCCTATTCGGAAGCGCCGAAATGACGGGCAGTATCGGGGTCGTGACGATCAATATGCCGCGGCTGGGATATCTCTTTGCCGGAGAAGAGGAAAAACTGTTTGAGCGCCTCTCAAAGCTGATGGAATATGCCTATTCTACACTTGAGAAGAAGCGGATATTTGTCGAGGGGATGTACAAAAGGGGACTTTACCCCTATACGGCGCGGTACCTACCCGGATTTGACAACCACTTCTCCACTATCGGCGTGAACGGGATGAATGAAATGATCCGGAATTTTACGGCTGACAGCCATAACATCACCGACACCTTCGGGCAGGCGATGGCGATGCGGATTCTTGAGTTTATGAGAGAACGGCTCAAAGAGTTCCAGGAGCGTTCAGGCAACCTGTACAATCTTGAAGCGACGCCTGCCGAGGGGACAACCTACCGTTTTGCCAGAGAGGATAAAAAAAGATATCCCGATATCATTCAGGCAGGAACGCAGGAGAACAACTACTATACCAACTCTACGCAGATACCGGTCTTTTATACCGACGACCCTTTTGAAGCGCTGATGCTTCAAGATGAGATGCAGTGCAAATATACAGGCGGCACGGTGCTGCACCTTTATATGCGAGAGAAGGTGAGTTCGGGGGAAGCGACCAGAAAGCTGGTGCGCAAAGTCATAGAGAACTTCAGGCTTCCCTATATCACCGTAACGCCGACATTTTCTATCTGTGAGAAGCACGGATACCTCTCGGGAGAGCATGAATTTTGTCCGTTATGCGATGAAGAGCTGCTCAGTGAAGTATCATAAATAACCAACCAAAGGAATCAAAATGAAAAATGAAAAAACATTGGAAAATCTTCAGCATAAAAGAACAAAATGTATCGTATATACAAGAGTTATGGGATATCACAGACCTATAGAGAGCTTCAATATCGGCAAAATAGGGGAACATAGGGAGAGAAGATTTTTCATAGAGAGCGCTATGCATCACCATGACAGATAAGGCGCTCTACGACATTACCCCCTTTACGCTTCTGGACTACCCCGAACATCTCGCGGCGATCTTCTGGTTCGCCAAATGCCAGATGCGCTGTGTCTATTGCTATAACCGGGATATGGTACTCAACGAAGGGAAGCTCTCGCCGCAGGAGGCGTTAGCCTTTTTGCAAAGCCGCCTAGGACTACTCGAGGGGGTAGTACTCTCAGGAGGAGAAGCTACTATGTACGAATGGCTTGCATGGTTTGCCCATGAGATCAAATCACTCGGCTTCAAAGTCAAACTAGATACAAACGGGCTGAACACCGCAATGGTTAAATCGCTAATAGAAAACAGTCTAGTCGATTATATCGCGCTTGACTATAAGGCGCCCAAGGAAAAATTTCTCTCTATTACTCGTGACAAACATTTTAATATATTCTCCCAGACACTCAATTACCTCATTGCCTCAGAGTTTCCCTTTGAGGTGAGAACAACGGTACATAGTGACCTTCTGCGCGCAGAAGATATCAACCGTATCATACAAGATCTTCACAGAAGAGGATACAAGGGGGTTTATTACCTTCACCGTTTCCTTTATACCGATACTCACTTGGGACGGGTAAAAAAAGAAAAAAGCCCGTTTGAAAGCGAAAAACTCTCCAATAAGATTCCGATCGTATGGAGAGGATAGGCCTTGATTGCCTTCGGGATCACTTTTTCATCCACTTCTTAAACGGCTGCAGTGAGTCAATGTAATCAACTACATCTTCTATCTCTTTATCCTCCAGAGGCAGCGCAGGCATGGCATTTGCGCTGTATCCAAACCGTTCATAGTGGTTATACGGCTCTTTGATATAGGCTGCAAGATCCTCTTTTTTTCTTGTATAGGAGACGATATTGAGATCCGGCCCCAAAGCGCTGCCGCCGTTTACGGTATGACAGATAGCGCAGCTAGACGCATAGACTTTTTTGCCTTGATCCATATCAGCCCAAAGAGAAGTTCCTGCAAGCAGCAGGATAGTTATGAGGTTTTTCATCGTGTACTCCATTCAAGTTTTTTGCACTATAGTTAATTAGGAGTAAATTTGTCTTGATTAAGATCAATAAATAGGAGTATTTTTATCTTATTTAATCCGAATTTTTGTTGATAGCTATCAATCCGCCGCCATCCGAATCATTTTATAATGCAATGATGAGAAAAAGGATATGGATAGTTATTTTGGCTACAGTGATGGCACATGCAGAACATATCCACTGGCTCGGCGACTTTTTTTGGCGAAGAGATCAACCAAGCGGGTATCAAAAATATGATGAAAGGATTGTGATGGCTACAATTTTTAAAGTCCTTGGGATAGTGATTGTTGTGATAGGAGCGCTCATTTCATTGCCCCGTTTTCTACACAAAGATACTCTGGAACTTTTGAGTAATACCGAGCTTAGGGGGCGGGCGCTTGATACGACCATGCTACCTGTGCCAAAAACTTACGAAGGGCTTTTGAAGGTTGCCGACAATCCGCAAAATCCTCTCACTCCTGAGAAAATCAGACTCGGCAAAGAGCTTTTTTTTGATACGATACTCTCAAAGCATAATGATATCAGCTGCGCATCGTGCCACAAGCTTGATGAAGGGGGCGATGACAATCTCCCCGCAGCCATCGGAGATATGGGCAAAGCCAACCCCTCCCACCTCAACTCACCCACCGTGCTCAACGCAGCGCTCGCCAAAGCGCAGTTTTGGGACGGTCGCGCAAAGGATGTAGAGGAGCAGGCGGGCGGACCGATACAGGCACATTTCGAGATGAATATGAGGCCCAAAGAGGTTGAGGAGCGGCTCAATACCCACAGCGAGTATCCCAAGATGTTTCAAGCAGTTTTCAAAGAGGCTCCCATCACTTTCGAACAGGTACGCCAAGCTATCGGTGCCTTTGAGCGCACACTCCTGACACGCAGTGCGTATGACCGCTTTTTGGAGGGAGATGACAAGGCTATCGACACTCAAGCAAAAAGAGGGATGACGCTCTTTTTGACCGGGGGGTGCAAAGGGTGTCATGCAGGCATGAGCGTAGGAGGGCAGAGTATCCAAAAGTTTCCATTGAGATCATATCTGAGTGAATATACAGGGCTGCTCTTTTCGCCCGACATCAATCTCAAGCAGAGCCCATTCCCCTTCGAGAATAGCGGCGGGTTTTTGGGGCGTGACAACCTGCTCAAATTCAGAGTCCCGATTTTGCGCAATGTCACCAAAACAGGACCCTATTTCCATAACGGTTCGGTGGAGGACATCAAAGAGGCGATCCGCATTATGAGCAAATATCAGCTGGGTAATGAGTTTACCCCTTCGCAGATCGATGATATGGTAGCATTTCTCAAAACGCTGGAGGGCAAACAGGT
>DZAQ01000042.1:0-5257 GCA_022729615.1 Sulfurovum sp. | reverse complement strand
AGGTGACTCTTGAACACCAGCGGCTGTATCCCCAGATAGACTTGACTAAATCCTCGCAGCCCAAGCCAAAGCCCCAAAAATGCTTTGAGCGAGAGCATGATCTGAAAACTGCTCAGCCCCTGCGGCGCTATCTCGCCAAATATCTGAGTGATGAGGTAAATACCCGTAACCACGGCGACCATAAGGCTGGGCGGGACAACCTTGCGCACATATTGCATGAAAGCCTCTCTGGCTTTTGTCTGCTCGTCCGGACTCAGCGAACGGGGCATTTTGCTCAAGAAAAGATTGTCGGTGATCAAAAATCCTCCATAGATAAATACGGCAAAAAGGTGTATTGTTTTGATGATAATGTAGCCCATTTTTCTCCTTAATAATTAGAATATCGCTTTGCGGTATCTGATACCCCATATCAACATCACTATTACAAAAAGCGAAAACCCAAGATGGAGCATGTCAACATAGGCGCCTATGTCACCGATAAAGAACAAAGAGGCGATAATCCTAAGGAGGATCGCCATCTGCACTGCTCCAAAAAGATAGACTGTGATGCGGTCAGCAGTGACCATCTGACCGGAGTGCCCCAATAGTACCCGTGTCCCAAACCCGACCAACAGGGTAAAGACGAAGCCAAGCAGAAGAATATGTATGCCCATTTTTAAAGCGTATAGTCCCGATAAAGACTCCAAACCCGTTACGAAAAGACCGACAGGCAGCCAAAGAAAACCAAGAGCAAGTATCCATAAAATAGCCGGAGCTTTTTTGTAGATATCTAAAGTCCAAAGAAAGTAGGCAATCCCCGATGAGAGTATGAAACCAAGCATGGAAGTGAGTACTGAAGAGTCTCCGCCCAAGGCAATACCCCATGAACCAAGTACAAAAAACGGGACGACCCATGCGGGCTTGCTGTAGGTATTTCGAAAGTAGCCCGCGTAAAAAAACGGGATCATCCGCTGGGCAACTGTAAAGGTAATGGGCAAAACAGATACCCAAATCCCTGCCCATGAAAGAGAAAAAGAGAGGAACAGATTTAAAACCGGCAATAAGCCGCTGATAAAAACAAGACCCACAAGCCACAGACTGTCAGGCTCATCCGGGTATCTTCCAACCCGAATCGTTTGGTAATAGACGAATCCGGCGATCATGAGCGCCGCCCCGCTCAATAGTTGTCCTGCCAAAGAAAATCCGATAAACCATACAATTAAGCCGACTTGATACAGCAACCAAAAAAAATGGTAAAGTTTTTTGGGAATTTCAATGCTTTGCGAGAAGCGTGGAATAACCGTGGAGAGAAATCCCAAAAAGGCATTGATGAAGAGTCCATAAATCATCCCATAACCATGGATGGACAAAAAATCAATTCCCGCAACTCCCATAAATGATATCATCGAAAGCGCCATCATGACCACACCCCAGATCACGGCTGAGCCAAAGAAGAGACGGTGCGGCTGAGCGCTGAGACGCTGCCAAGTCGTTTTGGGTGCTTGTGCGGTAGAAAATTGCATCTCTTTACTCTATGGTCAATTCTATTTTTTTAAGTATTGTAAACTTTGTAAGTGATCGTTCACTTTCGAGATTTAAATTTTTGGCTGCCTTGGGATCGACCGGGTAGAAGCCGAGTTTGACTTCGACAGTATCACCACTCTGAACCGCCTCATCAAAAGCAACTTTGCGTGTTTCATTCGCCTTGATCATGGTATCTTTGACCACCTCTGTTGCCAGCCATGGCATCGCAGGCTTCCCATCTTTGCCGATGATCCTAACAAAACTGTAGCTTGGAAGCTTCTTGGAACCATTTTGTGTCAAAAGTGTCGCTTGAAGCTCGACAACACGCAACGGATGGAGCATCAAGTCGTGCGGAGCGTGATTGATGATAAAAAGGTCAAACCCGTTTTGGGTACGCTCCAACTTGATATCGACATATTGGGCAAGCAGCTTCGGATCATTATAAACCCCCGCAAAACCGTGATAGGCATGCGTCGGAGTCTGCGTGATGGAAGTGGCGCTCCCTTTGACTTGAGGCATATGGCAGGTGATGCAGTTTTTCGTACCCTCTTTTGCCCCCTCCATGGGAGTTCTGCAGAGTTCAAATCCGTGACCATTTTGTCGATGCGAATGGCATCCCATGCAGACCTTCCCGCTCGAATAGAGATCATTAGTATAGTCGATAGTATGGTAGGGTGAGCCTTCAGTCGATTTGGAAAGTCCCAGCCAATCCTTACTTTGTTGAAATTTAACGATTTGTCTCTCTGCGTTGGTGGTTGCAGAAAAGAATGTTTTTGGTTTGTCAGTATAGATATTTTGATTGGCTGTTGGGTGCTCCTCTATGGATGCGATCGCATGGCAGGCAGTGCAGGAGATTGGATCACCGACTTTGTTGGACTCTTGCGTATTTGGCGTATGGCATTGCGCGCAAGTATAGTCATCTTTGGACTTCAATGGATGCAAATCCCATGTAGCTTGGTGGACTTTGTCTTCTTTTGGAGATGATTTGCGGTGCATTGAGTCATAAAATTCATGGTAGATGGTCGCGTGGCATTTTTTGCATACCACATCGTCTTGTGCGAATAAAGCAGCTTGCAACAAACCAACAAATAAGAGAATTTTTAGCATCATTTATGACCCCCATTATAATAATGACGCAATTGTACTAAATCAGATAAAAATTCTCTTGATTTATATCAATCCGAAGTGTATAAAACAAATTTTAACCCGCATAGTTGACATCTATCAAGAAAAAAATCCACACAAACCGTTACACTTGATCAAAAAGAGGCACTATGGACTTTTTACCCTATATGAAAGCAGTAGGAACAGGCAAAAAACGCAACCGAGACTTAACAAGCAGCGAGATGAAGCTGGCAATGCGTGCGATACTGGATGGCGAGATCTATCCGGAGCAGATCAGCGCCTTTTTGCTGGGATGGCGCATCAAAGGCGAGTCACTCGAAGAGTTTTCCGGAGCGCTTGAACTCTTTGATGAGTATATCGTACCGCAACCGCTGCCAAATTCTATCGAATTTGGCTACCCCTATGATGGCAAAGTTGACAACCCCTACCTTATATTTCTCACAGCAAAGTATCTATCGGATTTTGATCTGCAAATCGCTCTACACGGGGATCTATGGCAGCCCTCCAAAGCCGGCACGACACTCAAAGAGATCGCCACAGCATTGACGCTGCCGGAAAATGTACATTTTTATGACAGAGCTGATTTTTTTCCGGCTCTCCACCGCCTCACCCTGGTACGCCAAAGATTGG
Organism: Sulfurovum sp.; assembly: GCA_022729615.1. GTDB lineage: Bacteria > Campylobacterota > Campylobacteria > Campylobacterales > Sulfurovaceae > SZUA-451. The sequence continues at coordinate 1,999 of DZAQ01000042.1, read as the reverse complement.
GTATCCGAACTTCACTCAATACACTTGAAAAACTCCCTGGAATTACGCACAGCAAAATAGCGATCATCGGCGCCTTTCACAAACCATTTATCGACAAATACGCCACACTCTTCAAAGATCGTTACGAGACACTAGCGATCATCAAAGGCAACGAAGGGACTCCGGAGATTTTTTCGAAGTGTTCTGTGATCATCATACGCCAAGGAGAGGCCGAAGAGATCAAGATCGATCCTCAGGATTTCGGGATCGAGGATATCCGCTCCAAAGAGAGGATCACACCGCAGCACTCTATTTCACAGATCCAAAACCCTAGCCAATCCCTTCTCAAGCTCGCCAAACTCAATGCCGCGGTCATCACATACATAGCAGGCAAAACCAAAAGCATTGAGGAGACCTATCGGCTGCTTAATGAAGCGTAGAGTACAAAAGGTTACTTTTGTTCCTCTGCATCAAGATCATAGATAAAAATACCCGAAGGCTTTTTGACCTGGAAAATCTCTCTCTCTAAGTACCACTCATCTGTGTTGATCACATTGATTTGATTGGCATCATTGACAGAGACATAGAGGAAATGATCCCTGTTTGACCATCTGACATGAAGCACTTTACCGGAGAAGGTGAAGCTCTTGATGATTTGAAGTGTATTTGTATCGATGATCTGGATAGTCGGGAAATCTTTGCCCGAAAAGGTCACGGCGAGATATCTGTTATCCGGACTGAGCGCAGTAAATACCGGAAGCCCTTGGGTCTTGATGTTGGCAATAAAGTTGAATTTATTATCATATACCATCACCGCATTATCGCCAACTGCAGGGATAAAGGTCTTCTCTTCACTCAAACTCCAAAACCCGAAATGGGGCACTTTGAGCACCGGCTTATTACCATCAGCCGTAATTTTGATCTGCGAATAGGTCATCTTTTCAAGATCGATGACGCCAAACGCTTTGTCGAGGAAAAATCCGACGATATAAGTATTGTCTCTGATCATCGCGTCAAAAGGCATCTTGCCTACTTGAAACTCTTTGTAAGGCTTGAACTTCGGCGCGGCATCCCCCATGGCTTCATTTTTGAGCACAGTTACCTTGTCGCTGTCCATCTGCGCAAAAATAAGGTACTCTTTATAGGTCTTGATCCCTACATTTTTGGAGCCCGTCAAGATCTTCTCGATCGGCTTGAGATCGCGTGTGAGGATGTCAACCGACTTGTCATCATAGTTGGCGACGGCAACGAAGTTTTTGCCCACCACAAACCCGATAGCACTTTTGGAGGTTTTGTACTCATTGAGCTTTTTTTCAGAAACAGGGTCGAACCGCACCACATATCCATCACGGCTGATAAGATACCCGTCTTTATCCTCAAATTTGACAATCCCATGGTTCATATTGTGCATATTTTCCATGCGGGATTTGGGCAATCCTTTGTTGATGATCGCCAAAGATTCGCTTTCGCGCTCCACAACAAATATCTTTTCACTTCCACTTGGCGTATTCGCCCACATTAAACTGCCAAATACCATAATAGTATAGAGTATTCTCATCTCTCACTCCTTGTATCACTAATACGCAATTGTATCCTAATAAAATGGATTCACCGATTGATATTCGTCAATTTTGTGTGTAGAGAACCTCTTTGATCAATTGTGGCTCCAAAAGACTTTTATCCTCAAGATCAATAACTTCCGCGCACTCATTTTTTGCCATCTGCACATAAAGAGTAACAATAACCTGATCGCCTTTTTTGAGTTTTGGAATACTGTAGCGCAATACTCTTTTCTCGTTCGCTTCAAGATTGTGGGTCACGCTATGGGTAGCTTTGGCAGGAAGGATCACGCTCTTGCCGTGTTGAGAGTAGGCGGAGGCGAAATATGCCTGCTTATCCTCTTTGGGATCATTTTGATAACTCTTCCATAGCAGATCATTGCCCCGCTTGACGGTAATTTGCAGATACTTCGCGCGAGCCGGCTGGATGATGAGCGGATGCGCCATTGTGTTATGCAGAC
>DZAQ01000041.1 GCA_022729615.1 Sulfurovum sp. | reverse complement strand
AAAAATGTAAAAAATCAAACTACAGGAGCAAATGAGATGGGATTAGGTATAGGATTGGTAGGACTCCCCAATGTCGGCAAATCGACAACATTCAATGCGCTGACGAAAGCGCAAAATGCCGAGAGCGCCAATTACCCTTTTTGTACGATAGAGCCCAACAAAGCGGTTGTGCCCGTACCGGACAAGCGGCTTGACGCACTCGCCAAGATAGTCAATCCGGAGCGCATCCAGCACTCGACACTAGACTTTGTCGATATCGCCGGTCTCGTCAAGGGTGCCAGCAAAGGCGAAGGGCTTGGCAACAAGTTTTTGAGCAACATCCGTGAAACTGAGGTGATATTGGAGATCGTCCGGTGCTTTGAAGATGAAAATATCACCCATGTGGAAGGCTCCATCGACCCTATCCGCGATATAGAGATCATCGAACAAGAGCTTCTGCTGGCAGACATCGACTCCCTGCAAAAACGCATCGAAAATATCGCACGAAAAGCCAAAGGCAATGACAAAGAGGCAAAAGATCAGCTCATAATAGCTGAGGAGCTGATGGAGTTCATCGCACAGGGCAATCCGGTATCGAGCTACGAGAATTTCAATAGTGAAGCTTTCATGGCGCTCAATAAAGATCTCCGTCTTCTCACGAGCAAAGAGATCATCTATGGCGCTAATGTCGATGAGGATGGACTGAGTGAGGATAGCGAGTATGTCAAAGTGCTCCGTGAATTTGCTGCAAAAAACAACCGTGAAGTGATCAAACTCTGCGCCAAAGTCGAGGAAGAGATGGTAGAGTTTGATGATGAGGAGAAAAACGAGATGCTCGAATCATTGGGTGTCACCGAATCAGGACTCGATCAAATCATCCAAAAAGGATTTAGCAAACTAGGACTCATGAGCTACTTCACTGCCGGCGTCAAAGAGGTGAGAGCATGGACGATACGCAAAGGCACGACCGCTCCCAAAGCCGCTGCCGTCATCCACAATGACTTCGAAAAAGGATTTATCCGTGCAGAGGTGATCTCATTTGCAGACTACATCCAAAACGGCGGCGAACAAGCCTCCAAAGAGGCAGGCAAGATGCGCCTTGAGGGCAAAGAGTATATTGTGCAAGACGGCGATGTCATGCACTTTAGATTTAATGTTTAGATTATTATAAGGAAAAAAATGAGAAAAATCCTACCGTTACTTATCTTGGCGCTTCTTTTTATAGGCTGCGAGAATAAAAGGGGAACTTTTATCAATAGTATCGAAAGTAGATATCCTACCGCAGAGGGGGTGAAAAAATTTGAGAAGATTTTGGAGGAGGAGGGTTTGTCGATTTTCCAAGTTATCGACCATGCACAAAATGCCAAAAATTCTGAAATGGAACTCCTGCCCAATACGCTTGTCGTTTTCGGAGATGCCAAAGTAGGAAGCGTTCTGATGCAGTGCAATGCCTCCATCGGTCTTGATCTTCCGCTCAAGATGCTCTTTACGACCGACTACGACGGCAAACACTGGATATCCTACACCAACCCGGAGTACTACACCCTGCAGCACAATATCAAAGATCAGAAATGTCTTGAAGTTATCGGAAAAGTCAATATGGCACTCCAATCACTCAGCGGCAAACTCGCCAAAAATGACCCTGCCAACCCCCAAACCAAAGAGCAAAAGTGAAAAAATTGGAGCAAAAATGGTAACAAATACTCTCTTTTCCAAGATCGTTTCGGCGCTCCGTCTTACCGAGGATGAGATCCTCGAAGCCTATAGACTAGCTGGCTTCGAGATGAGCCATGAGCGTCTGGCATCCCTTGTGGAGGGCGGAAAAAATACAAAATGTACCTATGAAGAGCTGGGTCTTTTTCTCGATGGTCTCATCGCACTCAAACGGGGCAAATCCCCCAACGATCAAGATGACGAAACAACCGTCGCGCTCACAAACAATCTCATCCTCAAAAAACTACGCATTGCCCTAGAACTCAAAGAGCCGCAGATCGAGATCATCTTCAATCTTGCCGATCTCAACCCCACCAAACAGCAGCTCTCCGCACTCTTCCGCAAAGAGGGGAGCAAAAATTTCAAACTCTGCTCCGATGAGCTTTTGATGAGCTTTTTGGAGGGGTTGGATGAGTACTATTTCGATATAAATCAAGCGCGATCTTGAGAAAATAGCATCTAAAGAGTTCTTATGGCGCACAGCGACAAAATTAATTGGGATGCGAAATATACCTCCAACCCTCTCCTTTCGCCCCCCTCCCCGCTTCTTGTCGAGTATGCCAAACTTCCCCTCGGCAAAAGAGCGCTCGATATCGCCTGCGGAATGGGAAGAAATAGCCGTTATCTCGCCTCACTCGGGTTTGAAGTCGATGCGTTCGATATCAGCTCCGTAGCGATCCAATCACTGCAAAATATCCCGCACATTCACCCAAAAGAGGTCGATTTCGACCACTGCAAAATCCCAAAAAACCGCTACAACCTCATCGTCTGCACCAATTTTCTCATGCGTGAACTTTTTGAAGGCATGACAGAGGCATTGACAGATGACGGGATACTCTTCATCGAGACATTTTGCCACCATCCCCAAAACCAAAACACCCCTGCAAATCCGCTCTTTTTACTCCGACAAGGAGAGCTTGAAGCATCCTTTTCGCACCGTCTTGAAATACTTCACCTGCATGAGTTTTGGGATGAAGACCTCAAAGGAAAAAGGGCATTTAAAAATGCTATGATCGCCAAGAAAGTGAAGCGAAATGGATGTGGCAATCCAAAACCGGCTGAGACTGCCGCGACCTGAAGGTCTCGCAGTGACGAAAATTCGTCTTTGCAAGCGAAGCACGGCAATCTGGATTTCGCGATTATTTTTCCTTTTTACGCACCAATATAGTCCCGAACGCATCGGTCGCGACACCTTCTTTGCTAATACCCAAATGCTCAAAATATATTCGAATAGCTATTTTGTCATTTTCGCCTGAGTAGATATAGTGGTCTGCGGAGATATTGTCCTCAATGCCTTTTTCTTTAATCTCTTTAGCCTGCATAAGTCGCTTCACCAATAAAGAGATATCAAACTCGCCACCGCCAAAACTTTTTCCTCCAATAGTGACAATATTGGGTCGATCTCCTCTCTCATTTTGAAATTGAATAACTCTTTTATTGGTTATCAAGCTATCGTATCCCGATATCGATATCGGTTCATCCCAGTGGTGACCGAAATATCGACCTGCATCTGCTCTATTGAAATTATCTTGCCTGCATTCCCATTGGCTTAAATGGCTAAAACCCAACTCTTTGGCAGCAAAATCAGCGAAACCATTCCCGCGATAATCCTTGACATCAAAACCATGTTGGCCATCATATTTTTTTATCATATCGGGCATGATCTGCTCCAACAGATCTCTATTGTGCCGTTGCGCCAATATATCTATCGCGCTTGAAATAGAGCACCGCACCTCTTTGGGTGTCTTTGTGGATAAAATGGGGTTTTCCGCAAGCAGACGCACAAGCCTATCGGCTTGCGATCTGCCGCTCACATCATAAGCGCTCACTTTCCAGCCATACTGACTCATCAACAAAAGAAGAGCCAGCAAAACAAACGGAAACTCATATTTGGGAGCTTTACTGACGATCAGATATACAAAGGCGACTCCAAACCAAATGCCAAACATCGTCACCATGTAGCGGTCAGCGCTCCATCCATATTGCGATACTCTCATATAGATCGCGATAAAAAGCAGACTCAACTGAACCAATGCAGCGCCGATCAAGAGCTTGCGGTATTTGCCGCCCAATGGTGTCCAAAAGAGATATGTTGCTAGTGATAATGATGCAAAAACCAATGAAAGCCACACCAAAATCCCATTTGGCCACTCTTGCGTGATGAGTATCTTGAACACATAACCGGATAATATAAGAGCATATACAGAAGCGATCGATGTGAGTATATATCTGACGAAAAAATCACCAAAGCGGTTATAAAAAGCTTTTTGGGTATCAATATCATTGAGCCTTAATGAAGATAGAAAATAGTGGCTGCTAAAAAGCCCCATGATCGCGACCATAAGGTACATATAGTATTTTCCGCTTACGCTAAATTCAAATAAGACCGATGTCGCTTTTATCGCTCCGGCCAAGCCGCCGTACAAGATCAAACCAAATACGGCGCTGCTGATAAGAGCCAAAAGAATATTGAGCTCCCAAGCCCAAGATTGCAGATTTGAACCTCTCTTTTGCAAAAATGGCAATACTGCCAACAGTATCAAAGAAGATACGATCAACACAGCATATTTACCGGCAAAAGCAGTATCAAACCCAAACACGGAGGGTATGGTGAAATAATAGAGCAGAGACAAAAGTGCTCCGATTCCGAGAGTGAGGCTATTATTTCGCCAATGATGCAAAGCGCTTAGCAAAAAGAATCCAAACGAGGATGCAAATGCTATTTTTTGCATCATTACATTCTTGTGATCATCAACCAATACCCAGCAAGCAATAGTAAATATAAACGCGAATGCCGATGCTAAAGGATAGCGCTTCACTGATGAAAAAAGCTGCTCTTTCAAGGCAATAACAGAAGTTTTAATATCCATAGCAAATCCACAAATTCATTTTCGCTCGTACTTATCGAGCATATCGAGCCGTTCTCCGTTACTGTTGAATTTATTGCGGTAGTAATTGCGAATGATCGCAAAGGTGATCCATACAAAAAGAATCATAGCAGCTATATAAAAAATATCCCCGATACTCACTGACCCTCCTCAAATTTATTGGCGATAGTTATCTTCTTGAAACCATCATAATTTTGGCGCAGCGCCTCATAGACGACTATCCCGACACTTACGCCCAGATTGAGGCTTCTGCCTTCGCCCCCCATCGGTATCGTGATGCATGCAGAGGGATTTGCAGACAATATGCGTTCATCGATCCCCACAGTCTCCGAGCCAAAGAGGATATAGTCGCCCTTTGCGAACTTGGCATCGAAATAGAGTTTATCAGTTTTTGTAGTCGCCAAATGGGTATGTTCATCGATGGGATGATGCTCCAAAAACTCATCCAAACTCTCCCAGACCACAAGCTTCAGCTTGTGCCAATAATCAAGTCCGGCTCGCTTGACCGCCTTATCATCGATATCAAATCCCAAAGGCTTGATCAGATGCAGCGTCGCATCAAGATTGACGCAAAGCCTCCCTATGGTTCCGGTATTGGGCGGTATTTGAGGGTGTACAAGTACGATATGAAACATTGGTATCAGAAAATAACTGTTTTGTTTTCATTCACAAAAACGCGGTCACTCAGCACCAAAGAGAGCGCCCTGCTAAGTACGATCTTCTCTACATCCCTGCCCGCTCTTTGCATATCCTGCCACTCATACCGGTGATCTACGGGGATCACATTTTGGGAGATGATCGGACCCTCATCCAGATCCATGGTCACGAAATGCGCTGTTGCTCCGATGATCTTCACCCCTCTTTCATGTGCTTGCCTGTAGGGATTGGCACCGACAAATGCAGGAAGAAATGAGTGGTGGATGTTGATAATCTTCTGAGGATAGCGATGGACAAAACCGGCGCTTAATATGCGCATATATTTTGCCAGTACCATATAATCAAACTCCAGCCCGTCAAGCACCTCAAGGAGCGCCTGCTCGTGGTCTTTGCGCTCCATGCCATCGGAGGGAATATGCAAGAAGGGGATATCAAAACGGCGCGTGAGCTCTCTGAGATTATCACGATTGGAGATCACTGCTTCGATATCCGCCTCAAGCTCTCCATCAGCCCAGCGAATGAGTATATCTCCCAGACAATGCGACTCCTTGGTTGCCATAAGCACGATTTTTTTGGGCTTGGGCACGATCACCCGCACATGCGCATCCTTGGGCAAGGATGAAACAAGTTCATTTTTGAGCTTACCCGCATCAAATGACCCCATCACCTCTGAGCGCATAAAAAATTTGCCTCTCTCTTTGTCAACAAACTCTCTGTTGCTGTCGATATTGAGCCCAAAATCAAAAAATATCTTACTGATACGATAGACAAGCCCCATCTCATCTTTACAGTCGATTAATACTCGCGCGCTTTTTTCCATTTTGTTCCTTCTGGTTGGTAGGCATATTATATCAGCTTTTGTTTGAGCTCATCCCACGACGCTTTGATCTCCTCATATCCAGCCTTGTAACCGGTCTCTATCTCTTTGAAGTTGAACAGATGCATCCGCGCCACTCCCTCTATGTCTATATAGGCATCTGTTATCTTTTTTGAGGGACGCACATTGGCATGGAGCATGATAAGTATCGAGCGGATCAAAAGCGACTTGAAGCCTTTTGGATTGCCTCCTGTGAGCGGATTGACATTGATCGCGAGTACTTTTTCTCCAAGCTCTTTGAGCGGCTGCACCGGGAGATTATCGCTAAAGCCGCCATCGACATAGTACTTTTTGCCTATTTTTTTGGCTTCAAATGTCGGCGTGAGTGATGACGAAGCGATCACATTGGCTACAGGATCACCGCTATCAAGATAGAGACTCTCGCCGCTATTGATGTCCGTCACGCAGATAAAGAGCGGTATCTTCATCGTCGCATAGCTATCGCACCCTACAAACCGGGAGAGTTTTGATTCGAGTTTTTGGAGTGAAAAGAGACCGGGATTGGAGGTGAGCTTGAAGAGGTCGCGCTGATTGACACTCTTCAAAAATGCATACATCTCATCCGAAGAGTACCCCATAGCCGCCATCAGCGCCACCATCGCACCGGCGCTGCTGCCCGAGACAGCCGTGATCTCGACACCTTGCTCCTCAAGAAATTTCAACGCGCCGATATGCGCCGCGACCCTCAATCCGCCGCCGCTAAAGCTCACTGCAATTTTCATTCAACTCCCTTATTTTTGTATTTACCCGATTTTCAAGCTCCTCGCCCAGCGCCTTGCCTTCATACCCTTGAGCCATGAGCTCTTTGGCTGTAATGCCGATCTTCAAAGGAGCATCCCAAATGCCAAGTTTTTGGGCGATGGCTCTTACTTTTGGATGGTAATTCCCCACGAAGCGCTCCAGCCCCTCTTTGCGTGCCGCTGAGGCTGCAAAGGCACAATCGATCTGCGAAGGCAGCAGCGGCGCATCTGCGATTTTTTTGAAATAGCACTTTGGAGCGGCGATCCTCTCAAGCAGCGCTCTTCGATCAACACCCAAAAATAAGGCGAAAATATAGAGAAAATAGTAGGGGCGCATCGGCTCAAGAAATGCACTTTGCGCGCGCATAAACTCTCTTGAGAGCCGGTAAAAATCCGGATAACTTATCTCTACACCGAAGAGCTTCGGCGCTATCTTGAGCGCAAAAAGATAGTAGAGTCCATAGATTGGATACTCCCCCTTGAACATCTTTTCAAACTCTCCGAAAAGTCTCTCTTTGGGCAAGTCATCAAGCGCCATCTCTGCGCATAGCCTGCAGCTTGCCACCTCGATCTTGAAACCAAAACGGGCAGCGAAACTCATCGCGCGCAAGACACGCAGACTATCCTCCGCGAATGTCTCCGGATTGACCACGCGCAAAATTCCGGTTTCAAGATCGTGCAGACCGCCCCAGTAGTCCAAAATCACCTCATTTTCCATATCATACATGAGCGCATTGACAGTAAAATCTCTGCGCTTGGATGCCTCCTCGGGTTCGGTTGCCAACTCGACGCCAAAACCTTTGTGACCTACTCCTCTCTTCTGCTCTGTTCGCGGGAGCGAAATATCCAAATTGCGGTATTTATAGACGAAAAAGCTTTTTCCAACACCCTCTGCGCCAAGTTCGCTCATAGCACTATCAAATTGATTGGGAGTGAGACCATAACACTCTATATCATAGTCTTGACAAACCGCTCCCATCAAATGATCGCGCACCGCACCGCCGACGATATAGCATTTTGCATTGTAGCGCTCTTTGAGAAGATGTGTGATAGCCACAATATTTTTTAGTATTTCAGGAGGTGTTTGTTTGAAGAATTTTGCAAATAAAATCTCTTTGGTTTTAAGTGGCAAACAGCTCTCCTCTCCAGATAAAAAATAGCAGCCACCTCTCTGTGTGCTACGCTAAAGACTTTTTTTGAATATTCTAACCATTTCCTCCTAAAAAATACCGATTTTTTTATTATTGGAAAAATCTTATGATACAATAAAAGCGAAAAGTACAATAAAGGCGTGGATGCTATATGGAGCCATATAAGAGTTATCTTGCAGCACAGAGCAATGAAGGCGAAATTGATCTGAGAGAAATATTCTCCGTTATTTTTCGCTACAAGAGATCAATTATTCTGATCTCCATTGTATTTGTAGCTTTTTCATATCAATATGCCTACTTCAAGCCAAATATTTATCAATCAAGCGCTTTGATCAAACTTACCTCTGATGAGCGTCAAGTGGATGATCTTATAGGCATAGGATATGATTTCAATAGCGATACCGAAGATGAAGCCTCCATCATACAAACCCAAAAGATCGCAAAAAAAGCACTCGAAAATCTCAATCTTGGCACTCAATACTATGTCAATAAATACTTCAAGAGTTATGAACTCTACAAAGAGTCTCCTTTTGTCGCCCTTGCAGAAATGATGGATCCCAAATTGGAGGGTGTGCGCTTTGAGCTGATCCCTATCGATGATACAAAGTTTAGACTTCGCATCAAACAATCACTGAAAACAAAAATTCTCAATACGCTTTATTCGTTTACAAATCCGGATATATACAAAACAAAACCCATCCTCTACGACCAAATACACCACTTTGGCAAGAAAATCATAACGCCATTTTTTGTTATCACCATTCAAAAAATACATCCGCTTACCGATAAGAATTACGCCTTCTCGATCACGCCAAACGAAGATATGGACGCAGAGATATCGGGCGGACTCTCTGCCTCGTCATATACCAAAGAGGGAAGTATCATAGAGATAAACTATAACGATACCGTTCCTTTGCGCGCCAAGGATATCCTTGACGCAGTTGTCAATGCCTATATCGAAGATCGTCTTCTCTACAAAACCGAAGGCGCCAAGAAAAAATTATATTTTATCGATATGCAGCTCCAAGCGATCAGTGAAACGCTCAAGGGTTCCGCGGAAAAACTACAAGATTACAAAGCAACCAATATTGTCATCAATCTCAGCGAGAAGGCACAGCAGGCAAGCGGCAAACTCGGAGAACTTGAAAGTCAACACTATGAGATCAATATGCAAATCGATGTATTGGAAAATATCCTCAATTACATCCAAACGCACGATGATATTCGCGGTATCAATGTGGGTTCCGCGCAAGAGATAAGCCCGATCATCAATAGCCTAATATCACAGATACAAGAAGCAACATCCCAGTATGCCATTCTCTCCGTGAACTACACCAAAGAGCATCCGGATATACTCAAGATCAATAAACAGCTCGATTCGCTCAAAGGCTCGCTAAGAGAGGCTATTCTCAGCAGTCTGCGCACACTCAACAAGCGTAAACACTCGCTTCAAAGCCTTATCGAAGAGCACAAAAGCGCGCTCAAAAGTTTGCCGGAGCAAGAAAAAAGACTTGAAGAGCTGAGCCGGAATTTTACGGTTAACGAGAAGATACATACTATGCTCCTCGAAGAGAGGGCAGAGACTGCTATAGCGCAGTCATCGACTGTTTCCGATGTCAGGATCATCGAGCCTGCTTTTGAACCCGGAGGAGCGATAAAACCCCAGCGTCAACTTATCATTTTGGTAGGATTGATCTTGGGTCTTATTTTTGGTATCGCTCTTGCTTTTTTGAGAGATTTTCTAAACAGCACTGTCAAGACCATTGATGAGATCGAAAAACTATCGACGATCCCGATCTACGGCTCTATACCCCATTTAGATACCAAAAAGAATATTGAACACCACAAAGAGGCAATGCGTGCTCTATGGATCAATCTTGAATTTTCACACCGCACTGACAAATCCAAACTGCTCACCTTCACCTCCTCTGTTTCAGGCGAAGGGAAAAGCCACATTATCTCCCACCTTGCAGATACCATCGCAAGAAGCAGCAAGAGGGCGATCATCCTTGATCTTGATATGAGAAAAGCGTCTCTATGCAAAAAATACGATCTTCCCAACAGTATCGGGATGAGTACACTTCTTGCCAAAAAACATACACTCAGTGATGTCATACAGATGACACCGCACAAGAATCTCCATATCATCACAAGCGGTCCAAAACCTCCCAATCCTACCGAACTGATCATGGAGACACTCCTAGATGCCGTCATCGATGAACTAAGAGAGAGTTATGACTATATTTTGATAGATTCTCCCCCTGTAGGGCTGGTTGCAGATGCCGTGAAGATCATGCGTCTTTCAGATATCACGCTCATCGTGCTCAAAGCAAATTTCACACAAAAAGAGTTCCTCAAAACGATCAATCGATATGTCAAAAAAGAT